>CAZZDI010000091.1:0-10673 GCA_964653155.1 uncultured Flavobacteriaceae bacterium
CCTCCAGCATCAAACGTGCCGCCTTCTCCCGATAGCTATCGGGACGCTGGTTTACATGGCATTGCACCACATAGAGTTTACCTGATTTCACTACAGCATAACCTGTACATTCTTTCTGTTGCACTGTTCCTGACCTCTCGGCCGGTGGCCATTAACCACTATGTTGCACTACGGTGTTCGGACTTTCCTCCCTTTTGCCGAACTTGTTCCAGCACTAGGGCGATAAGGCGATTTACTTATTGCAAAAATACAACTGAAAATGGTTAAAACTAAACTTTAGTTCATGTTTTGCCTATAATATAAAATAGACTGTTGCTATTCTTTCATCATTTTATACTCCCAGAAAGCCCCACTAATATCGGTAATCTTCAAGGTATATGCTCCTTTGGGCAAGCTTTGTAACGTATCGTTTGTAAAACTCAATTTGGCTTTTGCCCCTAAAGGCACAACCAAACTATGCTTACCCGGTTTTACTTTTGCTACATAATAATTTGAAATAGAGTACTTTGTTAGGCCCGATAAATCGTTTTGCCCATAGCTAATAACTGTTTGGTTTTCTCCTTTTCGCAATTCGATGCCAATAACCCACGATCCGTAAACATCGACGCCTTCAGTTCTAAAAATATCGAACGAAACGGTATTGCCGTCTATTTTACCTTCAGTAATTTCTATTTTCGGTTTAACCGATTTATTGTGTAACGTGCCCCACAATCCGCCATGGAACACTTGGTTGGTCATTAATGTCATGCCCAAAATAAACAGCGAGCCAAGTAAAACTATTTTTGGAAAAACCGTCTCCTTTATGGGCAATATTCCAGACCCCAACCAATTAAACCATTTTTTTTGGGTGATCTTGTAATTGTTTTTAATCAAATGGTTGTCTAACGAATATTTTCCGCTACCTGTTAAGAACAGAACAAATCCGGTAGCGATACCCAAAACACCTATTTGCCATTCGTCTAAACAAGTTGTGCCTATCCAGCCCGAGCCTAGCAGTATTCCCATGGCCAAACCAAAAACACCTATGCTCATTAATCGGGTAAACAGGCCGAACATGATAAACAGCCCAACAATACCTTCAATAATGGTAAAAGCCACCATATTTAACCAAAGCATGTCTGGGTTTTCTACTAAATATTGAATGATTGGTTTTATACCCAAGGCATTGGGCAAGAAGTGATTGAATTTTTCACCAATATAACCAGCAATTTCGGGGTCGAGTTTATTGGTTAAAATGGTGCGCCGCCAAAAGGCAGAAAAGTAGGTCCAGCCTATTACCAACCGAACCGCCAATGCCAATAGCCCGGCATCGGTAGTAAAATTATTTTTTTTCATTTTTATTTATTTGCAATTGATAACCTGCAGTTTTAATTACTGCTTTAATTTTCTGGATTAGAAATCAATCACGAATAAACCTTTAAATTTCTATACAATATGTACAATGGAACTGTTGAAACGCGTAAAATTTCTTGCGAATTAAGCAAAGGCGAAACCTGTTCCGGTTGCTCGAAAACCCCATGCTTATATGCTTCCGAAAGCTGCCCTTTACTAAAATTGTATTTTTTTGCCGAACTTTTTTGAAGCGTATCCGCAACCTCTAAAGTCTCACAACCAAATGTACTTATGGTTGATTGACTTTTATTTAAAGTTTCACTTTGGGCAACGCCAATTTCTGCTTGGATAAAATGCCTAACCTTACAAGGTGATAGCAAAAGCAACACAACCAACCCGAAAACGGACAGCATGGAGCGCTTATTTTTTATGGCAAGAAATTTATTCATCGGTACAAATCTAATAAGATCTGCATCAAAAAGGTGTTATAAAATTCTTAATAAAACCTATGGCACCCAAATTATGAAATTCTGTGATTTTTAATTGAACCTATATTAAAATTCAAGAGTCTTTTTTTGGTCTTGTGAATAAACAGTAAACTTCCCAACACCTTCAATGGTTCTGTTGTAGTTTGAAGAAGGCAGTCCGCCTTGCTTTAGCAGAGCTTTACTAACTTCAAATTGGTACGTATGTATTGAGTTTGGCCATAATTTTATTTTGCTGGTTACCTGATTTAATTCTGGAAAATGTATATCTGCCACACTGTCGCCAGTACGTAACCTAAAATTCTCACCATGTAAAATGCCTTTGAACTCTACTGTATCTGAACTAAAATTCCTAAAAACAATGTTGCCGTTTGCATGGATAATACCGAGAGAATCTCTTTTGAGCTTTATTTTACTCCGTTCAGCAAGTAGCTCAATAGCTTGAATTCCTTTTCTGTTGGCCATTATTTGTTCTCCAACAGCATTACGTATCCCTGTTAAAAACCAAATAGCCACTATAACATACAGTAAAAACCTAAAGCGTGATTTTTTTTGCTTTAAAGTTTTTCGGAGTTTCACAAAAGCATAAACCGATAACACAAATAATACAAAAAAAATCCCCGATATAGAATTATACCCCACATCTGCCCCCGGATAAATAAGGCTGATTACGGTTTCATTATTTGCTAACGGAATGCATAGAATTAAAAAACCAACAATTAGCGCTATTTGAATATAAGTCTTTTGGTGATCACTCAATCTGGCCATAAGTATCTTTTGAAAAATCTATAATAAAGTCAATTTACTGACCATCTTTTTTTGGCTATTACACACAGCTAATATAGGTAATTTTACCTACAACATCAATAACAGATTCAATAGCCATTTCTTAATATATTTGTTGATAACTACTAGCAAATTCTACATTCTGTATTTTCAATTATAAATGGAATGCTTAACTTTGTTTCTGTTATCAAGGCATCAAAAATGATGCTGAACTAAATTCAGCAAAATTGGAACACTTTGTAGTATCGGCGCGCAAATACAGACCCCAAACGTTTAAAGACGTGGTTGGGCAGCAGGCCATTACAAACACTTTATTGAATGCCATTGAAAACAACCACTTGGCACAAGCTTTATTGTTTACCGGACCCCGTGGAGTGGGCAAAACCACCTGCGCCCGTATTCTGTCCAAAATGATAAACAGCGACGGCAGCGAAAAGGAAGACGAAGATTTTTCGTTTAACATTTTTGAGCTGGATGCCGCTTCGAACAACTCGGTGGACGATATTAGGAACCTTACCGACCAAGTGCGCATTCCGCCGCAAATAGGAAAATACAAAGTATATATTATTGACGAGGTGCACATGCTCTCGCAGGCCGCTTTCAACGCCTTTTTAAAAACCTTGGAAGAACCGCCCAAGCACTGTATTTTTATTTTGGCCACTACCGAAAAGCATAAAATTATCCCAACTATTTTATCACGATGCCAAATTTTCGATTTTAAACGTATTACGGTAAACGATGCCAAAGAATATTTAAAATATATTGCCGAAGAACAAGGCATTGATGCCGAAGACGATGCGCTGCACATTATTGCCCAAAAGGCCGATGGTGCCATGCGGGACGCACTTTCTATTTTCGACCGTGTAGTGAGCTTTTCGGGGAAAAATTTAACCAGACAGGCCGTTACCGAAAACCTGAACGTGCTGGATTACGAAACCTATTTTGAAAGTACCGACCTGATTTTGGAAAACAAAATACCCGAGTTGTTATTGTTGTTCAACAACACACTTTCCAAAGGGTTTGATGGGCATCATTACATTGCCGGTTTGGCCTCTCATTTTCGCGATTTGATGGTATGTAAAAACCAACAGACCATTCCGCTACTGGAAGTGGGCGAACAAACCAAAGCCAAATATCAAGAACAGTCTCAAAAGGCCTCGCAAGATTTTTTATTGCAGGGCATCAATCTCGCCAACGATTGCGACCTCAAGTACAAAAGCAGTAAAAACCAACGGTTACTCGTCGAACTTTGTCTCATGCAATTGGCCTCTATCACTTTTGATGGAGAAAAAAAAAAAAAAAATAGCAAACATTACATAATTCCGGCATCATACTTTAAAAAGAAGGGCATTACGCCCATTCCGGTTAAAACGCCTGCGCAAAGTCAAGTAGCAGAACCCCAAGCGAATGTTGAAACCAAAACGGCTCCAACAAAAAAGATTGAACAATTTCAAACAAAGCAACCTCCAAAAATTGAACTCAATAAAGATTCCAAACGCACTTCGGGTTTATCCTTAAAAAGTATTCGTGAGAAGAAAGCCCACCAAATCAAACAAATGGAAGTGGTGGTTAACGAGGAAGATTTACCGAAAGAACCGTTTACCGAAAAGGAATTTATACGGGTTTGGAAAGCTTACATCGATAAAATTACTGCAGCTGGGCAGCACAACCTCGCCTCTATTTTGTCGATAGACCAACCAAAAGTTAAAGGCACCACGGCGCATTTGGAATACCCCAATGAAACCAACAAAGTGGAAGTTGAGCGCCAACAATATGAACTTTTAGGGTACATTAGAAAGGAACTGAACAATTTTGACATCAACCTATCCATTACCATAAACGAAGTCAAGGAAAAACAATACGCCTACACGCCTTTTGAAAAGTTTGAAAAACTAAAGGAAAAGAACCCCAACATTGATATGTTACGAAAAGCTTTCGATTTGGATGTATAAAATAAGCCTCATATTAATTTTGATTTTCGCGGTAACGCTAACAAATTGCGATGGCAGAAAAACAAAAAGCGAAGCCTTGAAGGAGTCTGTTGAAAAATTCAGGGATTCCATCGAGCCTGTTAACATTGTTGAATACATCCCGAAAGTATATTCCGAAGTGAAAACCGATACTATTTTAAGCAACGGTTTTGTGGTGAAAATTAAAAATTATACCGATATGCAAAACTCGGTATCCCATAAATATCAAGCCGATAGTATCACCTCTCGAACCAATATTTACAGAAACTGGATTTCTGAAGTGACAGTAGAAAAAGACGGAAAATTGATTTTCAACAAAATCATTAATGATGATTTTCTTTTAGACGAAATTAAAAACACTGAGGGGCAATTGGCTAAAACCATCAAAACAGGTACTCATTATAACCAAGAATACAACCCAGACAACAATTCTATTTCACTTTATACGGGATTGGTTTACCCCGGTACTGAAAACAGATTGTTTTACATGATTAGAATTGACAAAAGCGGCAAGTACATTATTGAAAAAATGCCCACATAACATTATACATTATGCTAGGATTAAAATTACCAACCGACCCCCGTTGGGTAAACATCGTTGAAAAAAATATTGAAGAAATATTGACCGACCATGCGTTTTGCGAACAAAAAGCAACGAGTACGGCCATTTCATTAATTGTAAGTTTCCCGGAATATACCGAATTGGTTCAGGAAATGGTGGCTTTGGTAAAAGAGGAAATCAGCCATTTTAAAATGGTTCACGATAAAATTATTGAACGCGGTTGGACTTTGGGTCGCGATCGCCGGGACGAATACGTAGTTCAGCTCATGAAATTTTTCCCTAAAGGTGGTAGCCGAACCACGCAATTGGTACACCGTTTGCTTTATGCCGCTTTAATTGAAGCACGTAGCTGCGAGCGTTTCAGGTTGCTTTCAGAAGAATTGGAAGACAAGGAACTCGCCGAATTTTACAGAAACCTTATGGTTAGTGAAGCAAATCACTACACCATGTTTTTGGGCTTTGCCAGAACCTATGGCAATAAAAAAGAAGTCGATGCCAAGTGGCAGCAACTTCTTGAATACGAAGCTGAAATTATGCGCGACTTAGGAAAAAGCGAAACCATTCACGGTTAAAACTTATACCCAACACCTATTTGAATATTTCGGTTTTTGGCCGATATTCCCGTATTTTCGTGAAACACATTCCCCAATCCGTAGTTGTATCTGGCATCAACATACAGCGCGTAATTGATTTTATATTCCACACCTGCAACGGCCGAATAAGCTAAATCGACCATATTGTCGCCCACTTTATGCACCTTCCAGCCTATTTGTGGCCCTAAACCAGCATGAAATTTTTCACTGAACCTAAACCTGAAAAATATAGGCATTTGAATATAATCAAGGTTAAGATCTTCTGCTCTGGCACCTTCCGCAGAAAATTGAATTTCTGGAACAATAGAAAACGTTCTTGACAAACCTATATTGGCAAAAAAGCCAATGTAAATACTGTTTCGGTGTTTGTTTTCCATAATGGGCGCCTCTTCAAAATCTAAATGCGAAATGGTATAACCACCACGCACTCCATATTTTACACCTTGGAATGTAGAGGTTTTTTGCTTAGGATCTTCGGTGCTAACGCTAAGTGAATCTTGATTTTGTGAAAAACCGTAAACGGAAAAGCTAAGTACGGTAAGAAGTAATATTTTTTTCATCTGTTGTTCATTTGCAAATCTATCAGATGCTTTGGGCCTCATTCAAAGTGGGTTGAAGTTCCACATTCATGGCTTGTTCATTATTAATAGATTTGGGTTATAATTAATAATATGCACGAATATAAATTTTAATTTGAAAACAAAGTAACTAAAAGGCTGAAGTGCAAAATTTTACTGTGTATTGCTAGAAACGGTATCGTAATATATACTTTTTATTATGCCATCTGCCAGACCAATTTTGGGCACAAAAATATCTTTGGCGCCGCTCCATTTCATGGCCGAAAGGTATATGCGCATGGCCGGGATAATTACGTCGGCACGGTCTTGATTAAGGCCTAATTCTGAAATACGTTCTTCATAAGAATACGACTGGAGGGTGTTGTAATACGAGGTCATATAAAAATACGATAACGGTTTCCCTAGTGCTTTTCCTGATATTTTAAATATTTTGTTGATATTGCCGCCCGAGCCCAAAACCGAAATTTTTTCGTAATCCTTTACGTTTTCACCAATCCATTCCCTAAGTTCTTGCCACGATTCGTTTAAAACCATATCGTTAAGCAAACGCACCGTACCTATTTTAAAGGAACGCGAAGCGACTTGGTTACCACGATCAATTACGGTAAACTCGGTACTACCGCCCCCCACATCAACGTACAAATAGGTTTTGTTGGGGTCTATGTATTTATCCAAATCGGTAGCCGCGATAATGGCGGCTTCCTCTTCGCCTCCTATTACATCGATGCTTATGCCAGAATGCTCCAAAACCTGTTCAACTATTTTTTTTCCGTTTACCGATTCCCTCATGGCCGAAGTAGCACATGCTTTGTATTTTACCACTTTATGCGATTTCATCAACAACTTAAAAGCCAACATGGTATCAAGAATACGTTCGGTATTTTCCTTGGAAATTTTATTCTTTACAAAAACATCTGCACCCAAACGGATTGGAACACGCACCAACGAGTTTTTTTTAAACGTTACGGGTTTGCCTTTTTGTTCAATAATGTTTGAAATAAGTAACCTTACGGCGTTTGAACCAATATCGATGGCTGCATATTTTTTGATTGAAAGCATATTAATCTTCTAATTTTTTTTGATAATAATCGTAAATGGCAAACTGCGACCTTACTTTGGGCTTATCGTTAACGAGATATTTATTTTCCTGTTCGTCGTTAAGCAAACGGGCTTTTACGTTATCGTTCCAACAGATGTTAAAGGTATCGATAATTTCCTGCTTAATATCGGCATCATAAATGGGGCAGCTTACTTCTACCCTGTTTTCAATGTTGCGGGTCATCCAATCGGCAGACGAAATATAAAGTTTGGATGCTTCATCCTTTCCAAAGATATAAATTCTGGAATGCTCCAAAAATTTATCGACTACACTGATGGCTTCAATGTTTTCGCTCATGCCCTCAACGCCGGGAATCAAGCAGCAAAGCCCTCTAACAATCATTTGCACCTTAACGCCAGAACGGCTGGCTTCGTACAATTTATCTACCATAGGATAACTCGATACACTGTTCATCTTCAGTCTAATAAGTCCTTCTTCGCCGTTTTTAACCTTTTCGATTTCCTTATCTATTAGTTTGAAAATTTCCTTTTTAGTGTAATGCGGTGAAACGATGAGGTGCTTGTAGCGGTTTATTTTATAATTGGCTTCAAAAAATGTAAAAATTTTATCGACTTCCTTTAATATTTTTTGATTGGCAGTAAACAACGTATAATCGGTATAAACTTTTGCTGTCGATTCGTTGAAGTTACCTGTACTTATAAAGCCATAGCGTTTTATTTTTTTGCCTTCTTCGCGCTCTATCACACACATTTTACTGTGTACTTTTAATCCGGGAACCCCAAAAATAAGGTTAACGCCTTCATCCTTCATTTGTTGAGCGTAATCGATATTGGCCTGCTCGTCAAATCGGGCACGAAGCTCGATGGATACCGTAACCGATTTTCCGTTGATGGCCGCATTAATGAGCGAACTGGCAATATGCGATATTTCTGCCAAACGGTAAATGGTAATTTTAATGGTTTTTACTGTGGGATCTAAAGCGGCTTCCCTTAAAAATTTCACCACATACGAAAAGGTTTGGTATGGCGCATGCAGCAAATAATCCTTTTTGGCAATGGGTGGAAAAATACTGTCCTGAAGACTTAAGTTTTTTATGGGCAGAGCTTCAATTTTATCGTACATTAAATCGGTTCGCCCTAAACTGGGGAAGCCCATATAGTCTCTCCTATTATGATAACGCCCTCCTGGAATGATACTATCTGTGCTATCGATGCCCATTTTTTCCATTAAATAATGAAGGGTTTCCTCGTCAATAGTTTTGTCGTAAACAAACCTAACGGGTTCGCCAACTTGTCTGTGCTTTACACTATCGGATATTTTTTCAATAAAGCTTTTACTCAAATCGCTTTCAAAATCCAATTCGCCATCTCGGGTAATTTTAATCATGTGCGCCGAAATGCTCTTGTAGTTAAAGATGTTGAAAATATCGCTTAGGCAATGGCGCAGCAAATCATCGACCATAATGATGTAATCTTTGTCGTCTTGCTTTGGCAGCACCACAAAACGATCTACCGTTTTAGGGATTTCTATAAGTGCGAATTGTTTTTGGTTACCGGGCATCACCATTTTTACGGCCAAGTATGCTGCACTGTCTTTTAGGTTTGGCAGTACTACCAAATCGTTAAGAATAATGGTTACCAACGCCGGGCTTACCGTTTTAAGAAAATATTCTTTTATATAATCATGTTGATCGCTGGTAATTTCAGTTTCATCAATTATATAGATATTTTCTTCTTTAAGTTTTTCTCGAATATCATTCAGCACCCGCAAACTTTCTGTTTGTTGATCGATAACAATCTGGGTGATAATCTCGAGCAGCTCTTTGGCCCTAATGCCGCCCAATTCGCTCTTTCCTCCTTTTCCGGCCTCAACAATACGCTTAACGGTGGCATAGCGCACTTTAAAAAACTCGTCTAAATTGTTGGAGAAAATACCCAAAAACCTAAGCCGTTCAATCAACGGCACTGTTTCGTCTTCGGCTTCCTGCATCACTCTGGCATTAAAATGCAGCCAGCTTATTTCTCTATTTATGTATGTATTATCGGTGGGGATTTCTAACTCTGACATTAAAATGTATGCTATGTATTTTTAAAAACAAATATATTCTATTTAAGCTAAAAACTGAAGCTTAAACTATTAATAAACCGCAAAGAATAGCTTATTTTAAATCTTTTGGAAAAATGGTCATTATCGTTTTTCCCGGTTTTAGGTCGGCCCACGAATTGATGTCGAATTTTAAAATAACAGTACCGGCAGTGGGTACATTCTCAATATATTTATCTCCAAAAGTATTTACAAAAGCTGTAATGGCGTGGTTGTGGCCAAATACCATCAAGCAATTAACGGCATCATTACAGTTTTTAATAACCTGCGTAAGAAGCTCTCCTGAAAAGTCGTAAAGTTGATGCTCAAACCCTACAATATCATCACCGATGTTTAAATTATCAATGAAAATTTCTGCTGTGGTTTTTGCTCTTACTGCATCGCTAGAAACCACTAAATTTATGTTAATTTCTTTGCCCTTTAAATAATTGGATACCAAATTGGCATCATCAAAACCTCGTTTTTTTAATGGCCGTTCATGGTCAATAACATTGTATTCCCAAGATGATTTTGCATGTCTTACTAAAATCAATTTTTTCATAGAATTCGATTAAATGTGTTTTTTTATCGTTTAAAAGTTGTTTTTTTCGATGAAATTCAAGTTATTTGCTTTAATAAAGCTAACTAAAAAACTTGAGACAATAACATTAAAAGCCAATATAATGACCAAAACATTAAAGCTTCAATTACCAACAGCTTAAGCAGTAGTTATTTTTGCAAACCGTTAAAAAACTCATAAAACCGACAAAGTGTTGGCCGAAAACTTTTTAACGAATATATAAGTGATTTACCATGAAATTTTGAACAGCTATTAATATATATGTTTTTTTGCTATACCTACAAATCAATGAAATTATGACCCCGAATCTAACTCTTCAATTTAGCATAGTATTGGCCAGCAATACTATTTCTTCGCAATTAGCTCTTATCAAAACTATGTTTAGTGGTTTATTGGTTGGTAAATTTAGGCATTGTTCTTTTTAAGAACAGGTATAACGTTAAAACATAGCTCACTATTTTTGGAAACTTTATTATTTCTATATTATGAAAAATAAAACAGCCCTATCATTTTTTGCTCCTCTTATATTTCTATCAATCTTTTTTATGACTGGTAATCAACTAATTGCCCAAGCTGATGTAATTCACGAATTAAATTACAAAAAAGGCAATAATGGGATTTTAGAAAAGGCTAAATCGGAAAAAA
>CAZZDI010000092.1:0-10624 GCA_964653155.1 uncultured Flavobacteriaceae bacterium
GGAAATCCACCAATATTTCGGTCGTCAATAAACAAATCGGCGTTTATCTTTCTGCTGATATCGTTGGTGTATTCTTCTTCGGGAAAACTTTTATTTACCGCATAAAACTCAATGCCATTTTCTTTACAAAATTGAATGGCTTCGTCCAATCGTTCACCACATCTGTAGGTCCATAAGATAAGCCGATGCCCGTCCTCTTGAAGTTTTTTTAAGGTTTCAAAAGCAAATAGCAAGGGTTTTCCAATTTTTGGGTAGGCATCTTTAACGATGGTTCCATCAAAATCGATTGCAATGATAAGTGTCTCGCTAAAATTCATTTCAATTTGGGGCATTAATTTATTGCAAAGTTACACCTTTTATGTTTACACCAATGAGTGCTGTGTCATGGCAGTAGGCTGCTCAACATTCATCAGTTTTAATATGGTTGGAGCTACATCTCCCAAAATCCCGTCTTTTATTGTTTTAAGTTCGTTGTCGATTAATATTACAGGAACAGGGTTAGTGGTATGTGCGGTGTGTGGCGAACCATCTGGGTTAACCATAGTTTCACAATTACCGTGGTCTGCAATAAGCAGGGTGGTGTATCCGTTTTCAAGCCCGGTGGTAATGATATCTTTTGCGCAGGCATCAACCGCTTCGCAAGCTTTAATGGCGGCTTCCATAACACCGGTGTGGCCCACCATATCGCCGTTTGCGAAATTGAGGCACACAAAATCGGCTTCTCCTTTTTCCAATTCAGGAACTAAGGCATCGCGGAGTTCGTAAGCGCTCATTTCGGGTTGTAAATCGTAAGTGGCCACTTTAGGTGAATTTTTTAGAATACGCGATTCGCCCTCAAATGGTGTTTCTTGTCCGCCGGAAAAGAAAAACGTAACATGCGGATATTTTTCGGTTTCCGCAATACGGATTTGCTTTTTTCCTGCTTTTGAAAGCACTTCACCAATGGTTTCGGTGATGTTGTCTTTATTGAAAATCACTTTGATGCCTTTAAAATCATCACTGTAATTGGTAATGGTTACGTAATAAAGGTTCAGTTTTTTTGTGTTGTACTCCGGAAAATCTTTTTGGTTGAGCATTTCGGTTAGCTCACGACCGCGGTCGGTTCTAAAATTGTAGAATATTACTACGTCGTCTTCCTCGATTTTTGCAACGGGTTCGTTATTGCCATCTGTTAAAATAAGTGGTTTGATAAACTCATCGGTGATGTCGTTATCATAGTTTTCTTGAATGGATCCGGTGGCATTTTGCGTTTTGGAGCCTTCTCCGTTTACAACAGCATCGTAGGCTAGTTTTACGCGCTCCCATCGTTTATCTCTGTCCATAGCGTAATAACGGCCTGTAACAGTGGCGAGCTTGGCATTAGTGCCCGCAATATAATTTTCTAAATCAGCAACGTAACCTTTGCCCGATTTAGGATCTACATCACGCCCATCTGTAAAGGCATGCACGTATGAATTAACGCCTGCTTTGTTGGCAGCATCAATAAATCCTCTTAAATGGCTGGTATGTGCGTGAACACCACCATCACTTAAAAGCCCTAAAAAATGAACGTTTTTATTGTTTTCTGAAGCATACTTTAATGCGTCAATAAGCTCTTTTTCGTCCTTTAAAGTATCTTTTTCAATAGCTAAATTGATTTTTGCCAAATCTTGATAAACAATTCTGCCAGCACCCAAATTCATGTGGCCCACTTCACTATTTCCCATTTGGCCTTTTGGCAGTCCAACGTGTTCGCCATCGGTGCGTAATGTGGCAAACGGGTATTTTTTGTAAAGGGAATCGATAAATGGTGTATTGGCGTGGTCTATGGCAGAAACTTTAGGGTCTGGCGAGTTTCCCCAACCGTCAAGGATCATTAAGATAACTTTTTTGTTCATTTTTTTGTTAAAATTTTAAGATGCCGCTAAGATAATGAAGTTTGATAAAAGAGCGCGAAAAATGCTTTTAAAAGCTTAGGGTTTTTAGGGGTTTTGTGTTTTTTTTAAAAAGCGGGCTTTCCGTTAATTTTATCCTAATTAAACGTTAAAAAATATTTTTTGTGTAACAGAAAGAAAATAAGGTCGTCTCCTTAGTATATCAAAAAACGTAAATCAATTCATTAAATTTAAAATCTTTCATCATGAAAAAAACAATCATCATTCCAGCCGTTGCGCTGTGCCTATCTGTGGCATTTGCAAATGCAACCCCCAACCATTTTGAAGAAACTTACAAAGTTGAAGCCTATTTTAAGGTAAACTCTTTTTGTGTTTCTATTGCTAAAGGCGACTTAGAAACCGTGCAAAAACTGATTGCCCGAGGTGCCGATGTTAATGCCAAATCGAACGGGATGACCCCGGTAATGTACGCGGCAAAATTTAATCGCACTGAAATTTTAAAACTTTTAATTGCACACGGAGCCGATTTAAAGACGAAGTGCGACAAGCGGAAAACAGCCTTGGAATATGCTGAGTTGCACGGTGCTACAGATGCTGAAGCCATCATTAAAGAAGCTCTTAAAAAAGACAAAAAGAAAAAATAATTTTATAATTATTTTGAGTTAGTCAATTTAAAAAGCCCTGTTTTTCGACCGGGCTTTTTCTTAATTGTATTGTGGCATAATTTGTTGGCGTAAGTTGTAGAGGAAAAAAGAGGCTGTCTGAAAAATCATTTAATTTCCGTTTGTCAGGTTGAGTCTGTCGAAACCAATTTTGATTATCAATACATTGAGATATTTCGACAGGCTCAATATGACATAGAATTTAACTTTTAAGACAGCCTCTAATTAATTTTAGAATCTCTTTTTATTCTTCCGCCTTTAAGTACACCGTTACTTTGGCATAGCCTTTTATCGCACGCCATTTGGCCTTGGTTTCTTCAAAACCTTGCAGGGCTTTAGAGCAATCACCGTATCCAGGGCCACTTGCACTGTTGCGCCAGCATAGCAACTCATAATTGCCGTTAACCAAATCTTCGGCCTCATTGCCCGGATACCATGTTTTGCTTACTCTACAGCTATTCCAATACGAGTATTCCTCAACATTCATGTGGATGCGGTCTACCTCAAAACCTGCGGGGATATCTGCCTGTGCTTCAGAAGGGTTCCAACGCCATACATTTGACACACTGTAATTGCACCAAATACCGCTTTCCTCAAACTGGCCAGTTACATCTATTGGTGCGTAATAGGTTAGTTTTTGGTCGCTGTCGTTGTTTATAATAATTTTCCCTTCAACTTCATCATAAAGTTCGTATCCGGAATCGGGTTCGCTTTTCAGTTTTCCGTACAATCGTACTGTTATTATCTCGGTGCCGTTTTTTACTTCATCGTCCAGTGCTTTGTAGTCAACTGTATTGTTGTTGTAGGTAGTTACGGTTTTTCCCCCTTGTTCAAACTCGCCGTATTCGCCGGGGGTGCTCCATTGTAGCCTAAAATCCAATTCGGGGTTGGAGGTAATGTCATCGGCACCGTCTGGGCGCAACAGGCCAAGATTTATGGTGGTATTGCCTTCAATGGTCGCGCCATCGGGTCTTAATCGGTATTTGTACGATTTCACGCGGAGCTGCACGGTATCCGTACCCACAAAATTACTGGTTTGGCCTTTTTCCACATAAACGGAACAGATGACTGTTTCGGTAGCATCATCAGGCACACTGCTATCGTAGAGCTGAGCCAAATAATACACCTCTTCTGATGTGCTGTCAAAATTGGTGCCGCTGTGCCCTATATCATCGTTCAGTTTGCCATAGGTACCGCTTGTTTTCCATACATATTTAAAATGCTCGCCATCGGCCAATTGGGTGTTTTTTGCCACCGCTTTAAAATATTTTTTGATGTAGGGAAAGGCCACGGCATCTTCTGGAGCCAAAATAACCGGATCTTGTTTGGCCTTTACTTTCCATGTTTCCAGTTCGTTCGAATTTTTCCAACCTTTAAATAATGCATAGTAATCTGCCGTTTTGAGGAGTTTGTCTGTCCAATCCATTATCTTGTTTACCCCTTTGAATTTGTCGATGATTTCGTCTTTCGTATTGCCCCAGCCTCCGGCATTGGTCGCTCCAGATTTCGAGGCGGCGTAAGCCAGTACACCATCACGGACTGCCTCAAGGAAGTTTCCCCGCACTTCACCCATGGTATTGTTGTAAAACCCGGATACAAAGGCCTTGAAAGCCCCTTCCATGTCTCCTTTGGCAACGGCTTCTGTCATGCCCGGTACCGAGGAAGCGCCTGCCTTTATTATGGCAGACAAATTTTTGAAATATTCTTCATCAAGCCCGTCCAGCAATTTGGCTTCACCAACAATGTCTAGTGTAAATGGTAGGATGAAATCTATTGTGAGGCTTTCATATATCAATTCATCATAGGCTTCCTGTTCTTGTTTGTTCATCCTTTTCAAGTCAGGAATCTTCATAGAGGCTCCCACTACACGCACTTGGTATTTGGCGTATTCTTGGTCGTCATCCAGTTCCAATGCAACGGGATCGGTTTCTGTGCGGTAAAACTCAATACCGGTGCCTCCGGCCCAATCTCCCAAAATGCCCAGAAATTCGCGTTTTGCCTGTATAGGCTTAATGGTTGCTGTTTTATCGGTTGGACTATCGTGTTTTGATACGTCGGGGATAAGTACCTGTTCATCCTGCCCTTCTTTTTTAATGGCGGTTTTGTAAAAAAAAGCTTTGGCTCTTCTTCGGTAGGTATTGGCTATTTTAATGCTGGTACCTGCATCTTCAAAAACTTGCAAGCCACTGCGTATATCGTTGGCATCGGCTTCCACGCTTTTGGCGTAAATGTCAATTTGCTTATCGTCATCCTTAACCATGGCGATTTTGCCGGCCATCCATTCGATAAAAGCTTCGGTGCTGATAAAATTTGGGTTTGCAACAAATAGCGTTTCCAATTCGGCCAAATTTTCGTTGAATGATTTTAACGAGGCCGATTGCTTGAAATACTCGTCCCTTACTGGTTCTTGCAATAGGGCTGTGCCTAAACCAAAATAATAGCAGGCTTCCAGCGTGGAGGCTAGGGAAATTTCTGTGTGTCCTTCCCGAATAAAACCGATCATTACGGGTTCTTTTTGGCTATTGACTACAACGGCCATAGTTCTTTCTTCGGGAATGTGTAAAATTTTGGATGAGCCATCTGAGGAAATATTGCTGTAATCAAGTCCTGCCACAATTTCCAGTTCTGAAAATGCTATATTGGCTTCTTCAGGCAAAGCTACCTTGATATCGGCATAAGTAAATTCGCCATCTCCGGGTGTTGGCTGTTGGTCAATCCCATCGTCTTTACCACAGCTATTAATGAAGAATGACATTACGGCAATTAAAGCCCAATAAAGTGTTATTGTTTTTTTCATCGTGATTTTTGTTTGGATTATTTTTCAGGACATCGCAATGAAAAAAAAATGTCATCATGTTTTTTTAAAATTTTTTATTTTAAAAAACAGAAACAGCCTTGGGTTAAGCCAAAGCTGTTGCGGATAAAAAGTGTTTTTTTGGTAATTATTTTTTTGAGAGTTTACTCATTTTTGAATTTCTCGATGGCTTCCTGTATTTTTTCAATACGGTTATCGGGGTCGGGGCGGGTACTTTGGAATTCGGGCACACGGTTTGGTCCTGCGGCAGCTTTTAAAATTTCCATCACGCCAATCATTTCCTGTGGGTCGTAGCCTGCCTTTATCATGAATTTTACGCCCAGGTCGTCACTTTCCAATTCATCGTCCCGTCCGTTGGTCAATAAGGCGTTCTGGCCAATACTGCCAACCAATCCCGCCCATATCGGCACCAACGGCACCGGCTGTAGTCAAGCCATGACCAATCGGTATTATTGAACGTAACCACAACTTGATAAGGTTGAAAGCTCAAGCCAAAACACTGCTTACAAGTGAAGAAGGCGTTAAAAAACATAAGCAGTGTTGAGGCTGTTTTTGGAAACATCAAACAAAACATGAACTTTAAACAATTTTTACTCAGAGGTATTGAAAAGGTAAATATTGAAATAGGGCTTATGGCAATGGCGCACAACCTTAAAAAGTTCAGTTTGGCCTTCTAGGGGAGCTTTAAGCTTTACAATTTTTGTCCTAAAAAATGAACTTCAAAGAAATAACGTGAACACAAAAAAGAAAATCGCCTAAAAATTACTTTTTAGACGACCTCTGTATTATTGAAATTTTTACTGTTTGCTTATTCCGATTTGGCATAGGTAAACGTGGTTTTACTGCTAATGGTGGCACCGTTTGCATCTGTAAAGGTGTAAGTGCCTTCAAAGGTAAAAGCGGTGGTTTCTTCATTAATATCAATATCAATAATCTGTCTTGAGCAGTTGGCTACAAGTACTAAATTATTGTTTTCGTTCAGTTGCCAAGTACCAGACATTTGGTTTTCGTTGTCACAGTCGGTCACGGTTTTTCCTAATGAATAGGTGTAGCTTCTGTCACTGCCAAACTCATAGGCTAAATCGTTTTCACAGTCGGTAAATTGTCCGTAAATATCGGTGCTTGGGTTGTCGGTATCGTCATCGGTAAGGTCAATCTCGTCTTCGGTAACAATGCTTTGTAGAGCCCAGGTGCCAGTAAAGGTTGTTTCGGTTTCTGTTAATTCGCCGGTAATGGCTTCAGGGCACTGAATATCGTCAGAACTGTTATCACAACTTACAAATAGTACGCCAGCGGCAATTAAACTTTTTACTAATAAAATAGATTTTTTCATAATTCAATGTTTTTTTAAATCATTAACAAGATGTATAAATTAAAAATAGTTGCGTGGCAGAATGATAAAATTTTCTTAAAATCGAATTGCTTCAAAGTGATGCCGCTAAGTTTTGGGGTTAAACAATAGAAATATCAACAAGAATAATTAACTTAGTTTTGTGGAAAATCAAATTATAGATATTAATGTAGATATGGGCGAAGGCATGGGGAATGAGGCGGAGTTGATGCCGTACATTTCGTCTTGCAATATTGCTTGTGGCGGGCATGCGGGCGATTACCAAACCATGAAAAATGTAGTGAAACTGGCTAAGCAACATCGGGTAAAAATTGGTGCCCACCCCTCGTTTCCGGACAGGGAAAATTTCGGAAGAAAAACTATGGAAATGCCCTGTGTGGCCTTGTACACTTCATTGAAAAATCAAATTACCGATCTGTTGGCTGTTTTAAAAGAAGAGCATGCGCCGTTGCATCATGTAAAGCCACACGGTGCTTTATATAACTTGGCGGCGAGCGATGAAAAAACGGCTAATGTTATTGTTGAAGTGATGAAAGCCTTGGCGCTGCCAGCCGAACTTTATGCACCCTATAATTCGGTGTTGGCGAACATTGCTGTTGAAAATAATATACGGGTATTTTATGAGGCCTTTGCAGACAGAAGTTATAACAGCGATTTATCTTTGGTGCCGCGTACCGAAAAACATGCCATAATTGAAGATGTTGATATCATGTTCCAGCAGGTTTTTGGTATTTATGGCCGGCAAAAAGTAAAAACCATCTCGGGTGAGTGGGCTACGTTAAAAGCCCATACGTTTTGTGTGCACGGCGACCATCCTAATGCGGTAAACATGGTAAAGGGGCTGACTCAAAAATTGCAGGAACAAGGTTTTAAGATTAGGTAAGCATGAGTTTTAATCTGGTTTATAAACCCTATGGGCAAAATTGTATTTTGGTGGAGTGGCCTGCATCTATTGATGAGAATACGCTTGCTGATGTATTGACTTTTAAATCGAAATTAAAGCAGCTCAAAGTCGAAAATATAATAGAAACGCGGTCGGCCTATCATTCGTTATTAATTGTTTACAGTCAACTTAAAAGCGGTTTTGAAGATGAGGTGATGCGGCTAAAATCTATTTACACATCCAAGGAAAAAACAGTAAAGCCGCAATCTACTTTGTGGCGCATCCCCGTGTGTTATGACATTCAATTTGGGTTGGATTTAAAGAGTATTTCAACAGCAAAAAAGCTATCAGAATCTGAAATAATACGCCTACACTCCCAAACCATTTACACCGTTTATTTTATTGGCTTTTTACCCGGGTTTTTATATTTGGGCGGACTCGATAACCGTTTGGCTACACCACGAAAAGCCACGCCGAGGCTGCAGATTGAAAAAGGCTCTGTAGCTATTGGAGGAAATCAAACGGGGGTGTACCCAAGTGCCAGCCCCGGTGGGTGGAATATTATTGGCAACAGCCCCATCAATTTTTTTAATGTTGAACATGAAGTGCCTTGTTTTGCTTCGGCGGGCGACCGTATTAAATTTTATCCTGTTGATTTAAAAGAACATCAAAACATTAAAACTTTGGTAGATGGCGGTGTGTATCAAATAGAAAGCGAGGTGGTTGATGGTTAGGGTTTTAAAGCCAGGTTTCTATTCTGCAGTACAGGATATGGGTAGAAATGGTTATCAAGAATTTGGGGTGCCTTATGCGGGTGTTATGGATTGTTATGCGGCCAAAATGGTTAATGTGTTACTTGGCAACGAAGAAAGCGCTGCTGTGATTGAAATGACCATGATGGGCCCTTTGCTTCAGTTTGAATGCAGTTCTTTAATTTGTATTTCGGGAGCTGAAATGAGTCCTAAAATAAATGGTGAAAGCATTCGAAACAATAAAGTGGTTCAAGTGCAGCAGGGCGACATATTGTCTTTTGGAAAATTGAAATCTGGTTTTAGAGGCTATTTGGGTGTTTTGGGCGGGTTTCAGTCTGAAAAAGTGCTGAACAGTCGAAGCATGTACAAATCCATTACCCGTACGCCGGTTTTGCAAAAAGATGATGTGCTGCCTATTGAAAATAAATCGGTAAAGCTGTTGGCTAAACACGCTCGGATTAAGGTAGATAAAAACTATTTTCTATCTCAGGAACTAGAGGTGTTTAAAGGGCCTGAGTTTAATCGGTTGTCCTTAATACAGCAAAATACATTGCTGAAAAACGAATTTAGAATTTCAAAAGAAAATAACCGTATGGCATACCAATTGGAAGAGCCTTTTAACAATGAATTGGATGCTATTATTACATCGGCCGTTATGCCTGGAACGGTGCAGTTAACGCCGTCGGGAAAACTTATTGTTTTAATGCGCGATTGCCAAACCACTGGAGGTTACCCCAGAGTTTTGCAGCTAAGCGCTTGTGCAATCAATGCTTTGTCTCAAAAGTTTACTGGGCAAATAGTACAGTTTAAGATTATTGTATAAATTAAGATTATTGTATAAAGAAAACTAATTGGCGGTAGGTTTTTCTTTAGCTTCTGTTTCTGCTTTGTTGGCTTGCTCGATGTAGTATTTAAAAATTTTGGTATTTCTAAGTAGCTCACCATCGTCATCAGGTTGAATGGCAGATGATGTGCCAATTCTGTCAGCACCGGCATCAATATACTTTAAGGCTGTTTCAAAATCTCGAATACCACCTGCGGCTTTAATTTTGGCTCTGTTTTTTATAGTCTTTTTTATAATTTTTACAGCTGTTAGCGTGGCACCGTTTTTTGAAAACCCTGTGGAGGTTTTTATAAAATCGACATTGGCATCTAAACAGATTTCGCAAGCTTTGATAATTTCGTTTTTGCTCAATTCAGAAACTTCTATAATGGCTTTTAAAGGTGCTGTGCCAACTGCTAATTTTACATCGGTAATATCTTTTAGTACGGCCATGTAATTTCCACTTTTTAAATAGCCTATGTTGATAACCATATCGATTTCGCTGGCACCATCTTCAATGGCCTTTTCGGCTTCAAACACTTTTGCAGCGGTTGACATGGCTCCCAAGGGGAACCCTACGGTAGAGCATACCTTAACGTTAGATTGGTCCAAAAGCTGGTTCACCAATGAAACGTAACAACTGTTTACGCAAATACTGTGGTAATTGTTTTTTATTGCAGTTTCGCAAAGTTCCATAATATCGCGGCTGGTGGCGTTTGGCTTGAGTAAGGTATAGTCAATATAATTTGAAATATTCATAAGTAGGGTGTTTTAGGGGCAAACAATTAAAAAGAACACTTGTTTGTCTAAGATTTATGTCAGTTGAGAATTAATATAACGGCTAAATTATATAAATAAAATGTTGTGTTATTGTTAATTTTTTGTTTTTAGATTAACGGTGGCTTAACTGTGTATTTAACAGATTTTAGGCTGAAATATTTTATGGATTGAATTATTTTTTTTAAATAAAGTATGAAAATGTAAAGAGCAGCACGCTACTGTTTTTAACAGTTTTGTGCAGCTCTTCCATTAACCTACTCGTCTTTAGAGTCTTATTTTAATCTTTACTTAAATTCCTTCTTGAACAAGGTCGCCTTGGTTTCTAAACACTAATTTGTCGTCAAAAGCGTCGAGTAAAATGATGCTGTCTGTTGTGACTTTTCCTGCCAAAATCTCTTTACTTAAAGCGTTAAGCACTTCTTTTTGAATGACGCGTTTTACAGGTCTGGCACCGTATTCCGGATTGTAGCCTTTGTTGGCCAAGTAGCTTACGGCTTCTGGTGTGGCGTCAAAAGTGATGCCTTGTTTAGCAATCATCTTGGTGATGTTTTTAAGTTGAAGCCCTACAATATCAATAATGTTTTCCTTGCTCAACGGGGTGAACATAATGGTGTCGTCTATTCGGTTTAAAAACTCTGGTCGAACCGATTGTTTTAGTAGAGCCAGCACATCTACTTTGGCGAC
>CAZZDI010000093.1:0-10492 GCA_964653155.1 uncultured Flavobacteriaceae bacterium
TAAAAATCAGCGACATGTACAACTTTTTACACATATTTATCAACTTAAATTAATTCCGCCAACGGGTAATAATAGATTCAAAACAAATAATTCTAATAGGTTTATAAATGAATGTTGGGTTTTATATAGAGAATAGTTACAAGCTATCTGAGCTGATTACCAAGGAGTACAGCACGTCTTTTTCATTGGCAACATCATTGCTTGAGAAGGAAAAACGCAAAGCTATTTACGCTATTTATGGATTTGTTCGATTGGTAGATGAGATTGTAGATAGCTTTCATGGTTACGACAAGCCTTTTTTATTAAGCAATTTAAATGAGCAGTTACAATATGCTTTAGAAAATGGAATTAGTACAAATACGGTATTAGCAGCATTTGCCGATACTGTAAGAAAATACAATATTTCCCCGGAACACATTCACGCTTTTATGGAAAGCATGAAATTCGACCTTACAAAAACCGAATATGCCAGCACCGATGAATTGAACACATATATCTACGGTTCGGCAGATGTAGTTGGCTTAATGTGTCTCAAAGTTTTTTGTAATGGCAATCAAGAGCTTTACGACGAATTAGAGCATTCGGCTCAAAAGCTTGGTTCTGCTTTTCAGAAAGTTAATTTCCTCCGTGACTTAAAAGATGACAAAATAGAGCTGGGGCGCACATATTTTCCCGGAATGGCAAACAAAAAATTTAATAAAACAAACAAACATCTCATTGAGCAATCTATTGAAAATGATTTTGACGAAGCATGGATTGGGGTTAAACAGCTTCCGGGCAGAGCAAAATTAGCTGTTGCACTAGCCTTTTTTTACTACAAAACATTATTCGATAAAATAAAAAAGACCAAGCCTGAAACAATACTCCTAAAGCGGGTGCGGATAAATAACCTCAGAAAATATTTTATTTTGGTAAAGGTTGGTGTGATGTACAAAACAAAACTTATTTGAAATGTTGGAAAAGGTTATACTTGTTGATGAAAATGACATCCCGCTTGGCGAAATGGAAAAACTTGAAGCACACCAAAAAGCCCTATTGCATAGGGCTGTGTCGGTTTTTATTTTCAACAGCAATAATAAACTATTGCTACAAAAAAGGGCACTCGGCAAATATCATTCACCCGGTTTGTATACTAACACGGCCTGTACGCATCCTTTCCCCAACGAGCAGAATGAGGCTGCTGTAATCCGGCGTTTAAAAGAAGAGATGGGAATAACATTGAACCATGTTACTAAAATCTTTCATTTTATCTACAAAGAGCAACTTGAAAATGGCTTGACTGAGCATGAATTTGACCATGTGTTTGTTGGGTTTTCTGATGAATTGCCTATTGTTAATCCAGATGAAGTTTCAGATTTCGATTATGTTGCTATAAATGAAGTTTTGGAACAAGTAAAAAAGTCTCCACAAAATTATACGGTTTGGTTCAAAAAAATTATCGAAAGGGTTGCAAATGAAATTAGTATAGATAATAAAAGTTAAGAAATATGAGGATAATTAATAAACTAATCATTTTTGTTATGTTACCATTGTTGACTTCATGTGCCTCTATACCCAAAGGGGTAACGGTTGTTAGTCCGTTTGAAAAAGAAAAGTATTTGGGCAAATGGTTCGAAATAGCTCGCTTCGATTTTCGCTTCGAAAGAGGGTTGAACAACACCACTGCCGAATATTCGCTCAATAGCAATGGGACAATTAAAGTGGTGAACCGAGGCTACAATTATGAGAAAAAAATATGGAAAGAAGCAACTGGTAAAGCCAAATTTGTGCAGCACGAGAGTATTGCCATGTTGAAGGTGTCATTCTTTGGCCCTTTTTATGGTGGTTACAATGTTATTGCCATCGACCCGGAATATAAATATGCTTTGGTATCAGGTTCAAATTTTGACTATTTGTGGATTTTATCAAGAGAAAAAACCATACCTGCCGAGATAAAAAGCCTTTATCTGGAAAAAGCCGAGAAACTAGGCTATAAAGTTTCAAACCTATTGTGGATTGAACACGATAAATAACAGATAATCAATTTTATAATTTGCATAAATGGATTTATTCCCTAAAAACATATTGCCAATCAAAGAAGTAAAAAAGTTCATCCTGATTTTTTACACGATAGCTGTTTTAGGTTTTCTAATTCCATGGACACATTTTTTTTTCATTACAATAACGCCCTATGCTCTATTGTTGAGTACTTACTTACTTTTAATATACCACGAAAATTATTTAAGAAAAGATATTCTAATTTTCTTACTAATTGCCATTCTTGGATTCTTTATTGAGCTTATTGGAGTTAATACCGAAGTTATTTTTGGCCAGTATTTTTATGGTAATGCACTTGGTTTAAAATTGTTTAATACCCCTTTATTAATTGCTCTCAATTGGTTGTTTCTTACTTATACGGCCTTTGCTGTTTCAACAAAAATAAGCAAAAGCGGAATGTTACAACTACTGATAGCTCCTTCATTAATGATGTTGTACGACATTATTCTCGAGCAACTTGCCCCCAAAATGGATATGTGGAGCTGGCAGTATTCTGTTGTACCACTGCAAAACTACGTTGCGTGGTGGATTATTGGTTTCTTGTTTGTTGGTTTGATTAAAATATGTAAAATAGAAACCAAAAATCCTGTTGCTATTTTATTGTTTATGAGCCAATTGCTTTTTTTTATAATGTTATTTGTTTTTTTAAGGTAATTAAATGATTAAAGCGAAGCATCATAGGGTTATCTATCCATTATTCCAATGGCTTTGTCGTTTTATGATAAAACGGAATTTTTGTTGCGTTCACTTGGAAGGGGAGTTTAACGATAATGGCCATTCGGTACTGGTGGTTGCTAACCATATAAGCTGGTGGGATGGTTTTTGGGTGGAATACCTGAATTATAAGACCATTCACCGTACGTTTCATTTCATGATGTTGGAAGAACAACTGAAAAAGCATTGGTATTTTCAGCACACCGGCGGATTTTCGGTGAAGAAAAATTCAAGGGAAATACTCGAAAGCATTGATTATACCGTGGAATTGCTCGAAAAAGACAAGAATATGGTTTTGATGTTTCCACAGGGTAAAATTCACTCTTCGCACAACAACTCTGTCCATTTTGAAGGTGGTATTCAGAAGATAATAAGGAAATGTAAGGACGAAACTCAGGTAATGTTTGTGGTAAACATCACCGATTATTTTTCAGATGCAAAACCACATCTTTTTATTTATACAAAAACAGGTACTGCCGACTTGTTGATAAATAGGAACATTGAAGAAGAATATAATTTGTTCTTCACGGAAGTTTTAAACACTCACAAAACCAAAACTTCATAATGCAATATTTGGTTTACATATCGTTTGCCTTTCTGGGTTTTCAGCTACTTAATGTGCTGATTAATTTTATTTTCCGTCAGACAATTGAAAAAACTGAAATTCAAAACAGAGAGTTGATTTCGGTGCTTATTCCGGCACGCAACGAAGAAGCCAATATTGTTTGTTTGCTCGATGCATTGCAGAAAATGAAAAATAGTAATATTGAGATTTTGGTTTATAACGACCATTCAACCGACAACACCGAGGAAATAATCAGTAGATATGCCAAAATTGATGGTCGTATAAGATTAATTCAATCAGACTTTCTACCAAACGGCTGGCTTGGCAAAAACCATGCTTGTTATCAATTGGCAAAGCAGGCAAAGGGTAAGTATATGCTTTTTGTAGATGCCGATGTAGTGCTTTCGGGCAATATTGTTGCCGATACAGTTGCTTATGCTAAAAAGTATAAACTGGGTTTGCTTTCTGTTTTCCCAACGCAAATACTATTGACAACGGGAGAAAAACAGACAGTGCCACTGATGAATTATATTCTTTTAACGCTTTTGCCACTGATTTTTGTGAGGGTCTCGCCTTTTAAGGCACATGCAGCTGCAAACGGCCAGTTTATGTTGTTCGAGACTAAAACATACTATGAATTAGAACCACACAAACAGTTTAAAAATTCTGCAATCGAAGATATTGCCATTTCAAGGTTTTATAAAAGCCAAAAGATTAAAATAGCTTGCCTTATTGGCGAAAAACGGATACAATGCCGAATGTACCATTCGTACAACGAAGCATTAAATGGTTTCTCAAAAAATATTTTTATGTTTTTTGGCAATAATCCTGTTGTGGCTTTTCTTTTTTGGTTATTCGGAACTCTTAGCATTACTCCTATTATTTTATATATCAAACACTTGATTTTCATATATCTGCTGGGTGTTTTATTAATACAGATTTTATATGCTGCTACCTGTAAGCAAAACGTGCTTACTACGCTCTTATTTTTTCCTGTAAACATGTTCTTTATGCTACATGTTATGATGAAAGCTTTAATGGTAAAAAAACAAAATAATTACACATGGAAGGGACGAAATATATATTCATAGTATCGCTTACTTTATTGAGCTGTTGTGTGCTTGGGCAAAACAACAAATCTATTTACAATGCTTATACCTCTGGAAACATGAACAAGTGGAAGACTGCGATGGATTCGGTTGATGTTCTAAAGCAAAAAAACAATAAAGATCTGTTGGATTTGATAAATTTCCAATATGGCTATATTGCATGGTGCATTGGCAGTAATAAATCAACTGAAGCAAAAAAATACCTGAAAAAAGCAACTGGTAATTTGAAAAAATTGGAACAAAAAAAATACAACGAATCAATGCTATATGCTTATAAAGCAGCGTTTGTTGGGTTCGAGATTGGATTGGCAAAATATAAGGCTCCTTTTATTGGAATGAATAGTCTGGAATATGCCAAAAAATCACTAAGTATCGATCCTTCAAACGCTTTAGCATATATGCAGCTTGGAAACATCTATTTTTATATGCCCAAAATGTTTGGTGGCTCAAAAGGCTTGGCTTTAGAACATTACTTAAAGGCCATGAAATTTATGGAATCGAGTAATGATTACAAAACAAACAACTGGAACTATTTGAATTTACTCGCAACCATAATAAATGCTCATATAGAGTTGAATCAATACGAAGAAGCTAAAAAATATTGTATAAAAACATTGGCCATTGAACCCGGTTTCGATTGGGTTAAAAATAATCTTTATCCAAAACTCCTAAAAAAAAGCAACAAATGAATAAAAGTGTAATAATAGTAGGAACAGGCTTGGGAGGTCTTTCTACTGGATTGCGATTGGCAAGCAGAGGCTATAAAGTAACTTTCGTTGAAAAAGCACAACAACCTGGCGGTCGTTTAAACCGGCTGAAAAAAGACGGATTTACTTTTGATGTAGGCCCCAGTTTTTTTAGTATGCCCTACGAATTCGAAGAGCTGGTTAAAGATTGTGGTATTAGTATGCCGTTTGAATTTGTTGAAATAGACCCACTTTATACGGTCAATTTTAGGGGAAGCGACAAGAAATATTCGCTGTATAAAGATATTAATAAATTAAGCCAACAGTTTGAAGGCGTTGAACCAGATTTTAAGACCAAATTCACCGCATATTTAAAAAAATGCGAGTCTATTTATAACGACACTGTTGGAGTTGCTATCAAGCAAAATTTCAACAGTTTACCCGCTTACCTTGTTGCTTTAGCTTCGGTAAACCCACGCCATTTGCCTGTTTTACTTAAAACCTTCTGGTCGCAAACAGGCAATTATTTTAAATCGAAGGAAGCCCGGCAAATAGTTTCGCTCATTGCGTTTTTCCTTGGTCGCACTCCGTTTGATACCAATGCAGTTTACACCCTGCTATCACATATTGAATTTAAACACACCGGATATTACAATGTCAAAGGCGGAATGTACACCATTGTGGATAGTTTGGTGGAAGAACTTAAAAAACTTAACGTAACGTTCCATTACAACACCGAGATTGTTGATTATGTAAGCAACAACAATACATTAACCTCATTAACCGACCAAAATAACAAAAGCTGGCAGGCCGATATTTTCGTGATAAATTCTGATGCTGCCTACTTTAGGGGAACTGTTTTTAAACGCAATATTTTTTCAGAAAGCCGTTTAAAAAAAATGAGTTGGACAATGGGCTATTTAACCTTCTATGTAGGAGTGAAAACTAAACTTCCTCAAGTAGAACATCACAACTATTTCTTGGGCAACAACTACGAAGAATATTCTAAAGATGTAATGAAAAATCCTGGAACACTCGAAAAACCTTATTATTATGTCAATGTTGTTTCTAAACACAACCCCACGTGTGCACCCGAAGGCTGCGAAGCTTTGTTTTTTGTTTGCCCGGTTCCCAATTTGCTCTATAAAACCGATTGGTCTGATAAGCAAGACATTGTAAACAGTATTATTGAAGATTTTTCGCTAAGGATTAAGCAAGACATTTCTAAAGACATTGTGTTTCAAATGGCATATACCCCTGAGGATTGGCAAAACCAATTTAATCTTTACAAAGGAGCAGGCTTGGGCTTATCGCATAGCATGTTGCAAATAGGGGCATTGCGCCCTAAAAACTACGACGAGCAGTTTAAAAACACGTTCTATGTAGGTGCATCAACAGTGCCAGGTGCAGGTTTGCCAATGGCAGTGATTAGTTCAAAGTTGGTTACTGAAAGGATTGTGGATGTTAAGTGATGAGTTGCCAACGCACAGTCGTAAGCACATTTGCAAGCCCACACGAGCCATCGCTCAAACCAAAGGCTTACAAAAGAGCTTCCGCCTATACAATGCACTTTGGCAAAGCCATTTTGGCCAACACAAAAAAATAAAATAAATTTGTGCTTCGTGGATACAGTAGTGCAAATCGACAAAATTTATTAAAGCTAAATAGGTGATAATTAATAAATTAAAATAAAAACACCAGTTGCTAACAAAGGCTCATAAAACATAGGGGTTTAAGTGGTTATGTTGCATTTTAGCCCGTTGG
Organism: uncultured Flavobacteriaceae bacterium; assembly: GCA_964653155.1. GTDB lineage: Bacteria > Bacteroidota > Bacteroidia > Flavobacteriales > Flavobacteriaceae > Flavisericum. Next base: position 6,876 of record CAZZDI010000093.1, read on the forward strand.
TAAGGTTTGTATCGGTTGATACATTCGCAAGCACGAATTCCCCTACGTTTTATAGCCTCGAACGTTATAATACTCTATTTTAAAAATAATTATCAGTTTAAAAAGGAAAAAGTTATTCGCTTCAACAAGGCAAATGTAGAAATTGTATTCAAAAAGATTCAGGATGAAATAAATTTGGTAATGCAAACAACCCCATTTAATCAAAATACTCAATTGGAAGCATTTTATCTTTTGCTTGCACTTAAGGAAATGGGAGATGATTATTTAATTTCAGACGATACAATCAACAAATATTTATGCATAAAGAAAGATGATCGACAAGCAAAAAACTACACATTTTGGAACATGCTATTAATTTCTGTACTTTTGTACTATTACTCTGACAAAACAGAATATACAGAAAGTTTGAGTTTTTTGAAAGAAGTTATATTAACCAAGATTAAGGGTATAGATGTCCAACAAAGAATTATTTCAACAGAATTAACTTTGTTGAAAATGGATATTCTGGCTTGTCCTTATTTGAATGAAGATTTTAAGAAAGAAGTTTTAATCCTGTTTGGTGTTACGGATAACCCGAAGCAGGTACAGATAATCAATTATGCTATGAAACAAAAATCTTGGTTTGTAAAATGGAAAGGTTTTAATATGAATTACGAAGTAAATGCCAAAGTTTCACAAGAAGTCTATTCATAAAATAACAATATAGTGTTCCGCAACAAACTTCAAATACATTACACACATAGCGGTTCATTTTCCTTCTTTTGAGAAGGTACAATAAAATCACCTTTGAAGTTTGGGGTGTTTTTTAATCAATACAATTATGCCCGAAACTCAAAACATAGAATACAAATCCGTTTGGAAAGACGAGTATCTGAAATGGATATGTGGCTTTGCCAATGCTCAGGGTGGTACGCTCTACATTGGTAAAGACGATAACGGCAATGTGGTAGGCGTAAAGAACGCCGGAAAGCTATTGGAAGAATTGCCCAACAAGATAACTACCATTCTGGGCATTGTGGCAGCCGTAAACCTCCACGAAACCCCAGAGGGAGAGTTTATCGAGATTGAGGTTGAGCCACACCCTAACCCGGTAAACTACAAAGGAGAATATCACCTTCGTAGCGGTTCTACCAAGCAAGAACTGAAAGGGGCTGCATTGGATAAATTCTTGCTCCACAAGCAGGGTAAACACTGGGATGGCGTGACAATACCCAATGTGTCGGTTGCCGATTTAAAACCCGAAACCTTTGACTTCTTCCGCAAGAAAGGAGTTAAGAGCAAACGCCTTGATGAAGATGTCTTAACCGACACCAACGAACTTTTACTGGAAAATCTGCAACTTTCAGAAAACAACTACCTAAAACGGGCTGCCGTTTTACTTTTTCACTCCAAGCCGGAGAAATTTGTAACAGGCGCGTATATCAAAATCGGTTTTTTCCGTACCCACAGCGACTTATTATTCCATGACGTGATTAACGGTAATCTCTTTGAACAGGTAGAAAAAACAATGGATCTGCTGTTGACAAAATATGGCAAGGCTTTAATCTCTTATCAGGGACTTTCTCGTGTTGAAACCTATGAATACCCTGAAGATGCTTTGCGGGAAGCCTTGCTCAATGCCGTTGCACACAAAGATTATACTGGTCCGTACCCGATTCAGATCAGCGTTTATCCTGACAAGATTATGATTTGGAATTATGGTAAATTGCCTGATAATTGGACAGTTGAGGATTTACTGAACAACCATTCCTCGCAACCTCACAATCCCGATATTGCAACCGCTTTTTTTCGTAGTGGCTATGTAGAGTCGTGGGGGCGTGGAATAGACAAAATGAAAAGTCTGTGTCTGGAAGCCAAAATTCCAGCACCTCAAATTTCCTGCGATGGAAATGATTTCTGGACAGTTTTCCGCAAAAACATTTACAACAAGGAAGATTTAACCAATTTAGGTCTGAACGAAAGGCAGATAAAAGCCGTGTTGTATGCTAAAGAGAAAGGTAAAATTACTAATAGTGAATATCAGACCATAAATTCTGTATCTAAAAGAACTGCCACAAACGATTTAACCGAGTTGGTATCCAAGTCTCTATTAAAAAAGATTGGAACTTCGGGTTCTAATATCTGGTACGAGGTAGTGGGGCAATAGTGGGGCAAGTCGGGCAATGGTCGGGCAATTGTTGGGCAATTGTTGGGCAATTAATAGTCATTTTTTAGTCAATTCAAATATAAATTCAAAACTACTCTGTTTCCCCTTTAGGGGTTAGGGGTCATTACCATGGATCAACCCAAACTCGAACGCCTGCTCAGGTTAATGAAGATGCTCACAGCCAATAACTCATTAGCCGTAGATGAAATTGCCGACAAACTAAGCATTTCGTCCCGCTCTGTTTATCGCTATATCGACACCTTTCGGGATGCCGGATTTGTCATTAAAAAGACGAACAATTGCCCAAAGCTCGACAAATCCTCCCCTTATTTCAAAGACATTAGCGAGTTAATTCATTTTACCGAAGAAGAAGCCTATATCCTCAAATCGGCTATTGAGAACATAGACGAAACCAATTTGCTCAAGCAAAACCTAAAAAAGAAGCTCTACACCGTTTACGACTACAATATTCTGGCCGAAACCATTGTAAGCGGCAAAAACGGGCGGAATGTCGGGCAGTTAGTACAAGCTATAGAGAATAAAAAGCGGGTCGTACTGAAAAATTATTCCTCGGCACATGGCAACGATATTCGCGATAGGGAAGTGGAGGCGTATGCTTTTACTACCAATTATGTTCAGGTCTGGTGCTATTGCCCGGAAGAAAATAAAAATAAACTCTTCAAAATTTCAAGAATTGGCAGTGTGGAGATACTCCCCGAAGCGTGGCAACACGAGACTAACCACCAATCCGGCTATATCGATGTGTTCCGCATGAACAGCAACGAAACCAAACCCGTAAAACTCAAACTTGGTTTACGTACCGCCAGCCTGCTAACGGAAGAATTCCCCTTAGCTTCAAAATACCTCAACAAGTTATCTGATAATGAATGGATATTTGAATCCGAAGTTTGTTCTTACGATGGCGTAGGACGGTTTGTAATGGGATTACTAAACGATATTGAAATTATCGAAACACCCGAACTGCAAAAACACATTGTCACACACCTAAAAAACATTCAAAATAAATTTTCGTTAACATAAGCAGTCTATTCTTTGCACTGCCTCTCTTTCCGCCTTGGAGAAAAAGCGTGAAGAAAATTGCCGGAGTGAAGCGGTTAAAAAGCGTCCTTGTTTGACGACCAACGGGAGGAGTTTGGACGCTTTCAGCGAAACGCAGTCAATTTTTAGCTTTTTATCCACAGCGGCGGCATTTTTTGTTTACTTTTTTTGCTGAAGAATTGGAGCGAAGCGGAAATCGCGAAGACAAATAAATAATAAACTCTTTCTGAGCAAAAAAAGTAAAAGCCTGTCCGGCTTGAGGACAATAGAAAAAGTTCATTTTTATTTGTTTTTATTTTCTCATTGACATAAACTGTCAAAACACAACTGTTTCTTTGTGCTTTATTTATCTAACTAATACCTGTTGGCGGAATTAATTTAGTGCATACTTAATTCTGCCAATGGGCTTGTC
>CAZZDI010000094.1:0-10417 GCA_964653155.1 uncultured Flavobacteriaceae bacterium
GAATCATAAAAATACGGTATTGGCTCAAAATCCATAATTGATATTTTTTAGTTGCGTGTTTCCTTTTTTTGCCTTACGCCTAACGTCCCGCGGCTATATGAAGTTTTTGTGGAACGCAGTGGAGCAAAAATTTGAGTGAAGCGAAGCGAAACCATATAGCCGCTGTTGTGCGATGGGCAGAGCGCCTCTTCAGTATTTGTCTTCATTTCTTAACCCCGCCCCCTCTTCCGCCGGAGCACAGGACGTGCGGAGGCGGTCTTCATATTACTAATAATCCCATTCACCATGACTTACTGGTAGTCTATTCAGTTCTTCCTTAAAAAATTTCCATTGAGGAATATATTTATCCATTAAAGCCATAAATCTTTCGTTGTGATGTCTCTCAATTAAATGAATCATCTCATGAACGATGATATATTCCAAACAGTGAATAGGTTTTTTTGCTAATTCCAAGTTTATCCAAATTCGTTTTTTCTCAATATTGCAAGTTCCCCATTTGGTTTTCATTTGTTTTACTTGCCATTCAGAAACCTGCACACCAATTTTCTGTTCCCACTTTTGAATGATTTCTGGAATAAGCTTTTTTAGCTCTACACGATACCATTCATTGATAGCAATTTGCTTTTGTTCAATGGTACTGTTTGGTCTGATAAATAAATCAATATACGTTTTTGTTTTTATCTCAACTCTGGCGGGGGCTTCATGTTCTGTTATTCTCAGTAAAAACCGTTTGCCTTGAAAATAATGACTTTCTCGTTGTTTAAATTCTCTGGGCGATTGTCTGTCCTGAGCTTTAAAATGTCTCTGATGTTTACGAATCCACGCAATTTTTGAAATAGCAAAAAGTCTTACAGCTTCGTCGTTTACATTTAAAGGTGTTGCAATACGAACTCTGCCAGTTGGCGGATAAACAGCCAAATGCATATTCTTGATGTCTTTTCGAACTACATCAATGGATAAATTTGAAGTAATATGTAAAACTTTTACTTCTTCCATGTTATTTATATTCCCGTTGTTGTTTAATAACCTCAAAAATGGGGTCTAAAACTTTTACTTTGTTGTAATCTTCTAAAACAGGCTTTACAACTTTATTTTTAAGATGTCTTTCTTTGGCAAAATTACCCTCCCAATTATCGTATTTGCCATAAGTTACTGCACTATCCAAAGCAACAGTTAAAGGTTCGTCCTTTTCTAAATTATCATACAAAGCCCTTTTTGCCTGAGTGTTTATACTTGATGGATATTCGCTACTCGTTTCAGGTTTTTTAATTTTTACAGCCAGTTCAACAATTTTCTTTAAATATTCTTCGTAGCGTTCTGCTTCTTCATTACGCATTTTTATCAGTTCATCGAGCAAGACACTCATTTTTTCATAATAAATCGGATTGGTTGGACTTTCTTCAATAATCACTTTTCGCATATTATTCTCGATGGTTTCTGCCATTGCATCCTTATTCTTCCTGATATTCTCAGGGATTTTATCCAATGCTTCTTCACCATCTTTTACAAGCAGTTCCACCAGACTAAAATCATCAAATGCTGATATCTTTTGGCTTTCCTCTGCACCAATGTAACTATCAATTAAATGGCGCATGGCTGGTTCGTATTGTTTCAAATCAACATAATCGCCACTTGCCAATTGTATTTCTTTGCGGACATTCTCGTAATGCTTGATTTCCGCTTTTATCTTCTCAATCTCATTTGGTTTATAACCTGCTTCTTCTAATTCGTCTGCAATATTTGCGTAGGCTCGTATCACAGAAATTACTGCTTTGTAAAGTGCATGTCTGCGAGGTTCAGTATCTTTTAAGTCGGCTTCAATTTGAGGATTACCACAGAAATACTGAATGTATTCTTTTGTGCCTTTTGGTGGAACAACTGGCTCGCATAATGCCCGAATTGTTTCAAGTGCATCGTCTAATCGTTCTTTTCCTTTGTTCAAACGGTCGGAAAGCAATCCTTCCACATCTTCCTTGTCGTAATCTTCGAATGCTTTTGAAGTGAAATCGTTGTAAGCGGTTTCGAGGCTTCCGAAAAGGTCTTTGTAGTCAATGATGTAACCGTATTCCTTATCTTCACCATCCAAACGGTTTACACGACAAATTGCCTGAAATAAGCCGTGGTCGCGCATGCTTTTGTCGATGTACAAATAGGTTGCACTTGGGGCATCAAAACCTGTAAGCAGTTTATCTACAACAATCAATAGTTTCATTTGTGCAGGTTCGTCAATGAAGCGTTTCTTAACTTCATCTTCAAAATCTTCAGTTGATTTACCATTGAGCATTTTTTGGTAAATCTCGTATTGCATAATTTTCTCGGTATAGTTTTCGCCTTCTCCTTTAATGTCGGCATGCGATGGGGCAAATGATGTAACAATGGCACAACGGGTAAAACCTGAATCCTGAAATAACTGATAATAACGGCACGCATTGTAAATACTGTCGGAAACCAACAGCGCATTTCCTCTGCCATTTTGCAAACGCTCACGGGTTTCCATATCGAGTAAAATGTCGGCAACAATCTTTTGTAAACGCCCAACCGAACTGAACACCTTTTTTAGGGTTCCCCATTTTTGCTTTAATTCGGTTTTGGCAAAGTCAGTTAAGCCTTTTGTTTTTGTTTCAAACCATGTATCAATTTTATCGAGCGATGTAATTTTCTGTTCAATATCCCGAGCTTCGTAGCGTAAATCGAGTACAACGCCGTCCTTAACCGCTTCATCAAATTTGTATGTGTGAATGTATTTACCGAAAACTTCAATGCTTTTTTGCTTGTCCTTTTTCATTAAAGGCGTACCTGTGAAACCGATAAAAATGGCCTTTTCGCCCAATATCTGTTTCATTGCCTTGTGCAAGTCGCCACTCTGAGAACGGTGGCACTCATCTACAAAAACATAAAAATCGCCTTTGGGTGAAAAATCCTTTGGCAGGCTGTTTTTTAGTTCGGTGAGGTAACTATCGTAGTCGGCTTCTTCTTTGTTGCCGAATTTATGGATGAGTGAACATAAAAGCCATGGTTCTGTGTCGTTGAGTTTATCGATGAGAATTGCACCACCGCTTTTGCCGTTTCGGGTTTTGCATCGGTAAATATCTTCGCTTACACCTTTGTAAACTTTCTCAATCTGTTTGTCGAGTTCGTCACGGTCGGTTACAATCAGAACACGAGCGTTAGGATTATATTCTTTTATCCATTTAGTAAGCCAAACCATCGTTAAGCTTTTACCACTTCCCTGCGTGTGCCAAATAATACCGCCCTCTTTATTGCGTAGGTTTTCTTGTGCGGCTTGGATACCGAAATACTGATTCGGACGGCAAAATTTCTTTTGTCCACGGTCGTACACCACAAAATCGTGGATTATTTCAATTAAACGCTCTTTGTTGAGCATTTCAATGATGTTTTTATCCAACAGGTTTTCGGCTTTGGCAGCCTGTTCCCGTAAAGATTTTGTAAGTTCGAGCAAGTAAGTATCGTTGGGGTTAAATTCTTCGCTAACTTCTTTCCATTTTTGATAATACTTTTCTGATGTGTCGATACCTGCATATCGCAAACCTTCTACATCCTGCCCAGCCATAACCAACTGAATGGTTGTAAAAAACGGCTTGATGAAAATATGCTTTTGGTTGTCGTTGCTTTGGCGGATTCCTTCGGAAACTGAAACCGTGCTGCGTTTTAATTCCAGTGCACCTAGGGCAATTCCGTTTACATAAATAACAATGTCGGGGCGTTTGTTGTGAACACCTTTTATGGTAACTTCTTCGGCAATGGCAAAGTCGTTTTCAAGCGGATTCTTCCAGTCAATCAAATAAACCGTTTCTTTGTTTTCGCCCGCTTCTTCTTTTACTTTTATACCATAACGAAGTTGTGAATAAACCTCTTTATTTGCCTGATAAAGGTCGTCGTGGGTGTTTATATTAACTGCTTTATAAAACTCGTAAAGGGCTTTACTGATTTGGTTTTTGGTATAGCCCTTTTTGGTAAGAAAAGCCGTTAGCAAAGTTTCATCCACATTGCTATTGTTTTCTTCTTTTTCGAGGTTTCCCAAATAGCGGTATTTCAGTTCATCTTGAAACAGTTTTACCACCCGATTTTGGGCTATTCGTTCTATGTCGCCGACTTTGCTCATACTATTAATCCTTTTAATGATGCCCCAAAATCATTGAGTTTTTTCATTACTTCGCTTTCTTCTAAATAGAGTACATACGATTCATTCAAAACCGAAAACCCATGTTTTGATAAAACAGTAATTAAATCAGCACTGTAATTACCAGTTTCCCTGTAAAAAAAGCGAAGCTTGAATTTATTCTGATTGTAGGAGTATAAAATATCTATTGCATATTTATTGCTATCAAATTGCCAATTATCAATATAAGCACAAGGGCGTTCATCCCTGTCATCACCTGCTGCGAAGTAGTAATTTGCTTTTGAATCAAATGGGGCAAATTCTTTTCCTTCCAAATTATCAAGAAAAAATGAATATGAATGCAATTCAGCGTGCGCTCCGCTCATTCGCTCACCGCTGAACAAGACAAAACCATGATTGGAATTTTTTCTCACATAGCGTTTTGCCCCTAAATAATTAAACAAACGTGGAGTTTGAATAAACCTGTGACGCCAGTCTGTGCCTGTATAACTGTTTTTAATTGTTTCAAGAGATGATGTTAGATTGTTTGCATCAAGCTGATTAAATATTTGCTTGATGATGTCTCTATGTAATACGTGGTTTTTGTCTCTTTTCAAAAATCGCTTCCAGCTAATATCACGGTCGAAATTAATTAAGAAACTTTGGTTGCTGCCTTCGGTAATCAAGTAATCGCCTTTTGCCAATATTGCCCTTTCCCATATAAAATCAGGGAAAGTATTTAAACCTTTATCGCTGAATATTTTTAACGCTATATCCCTGTATTTTATAAACTGTTCCTTGAAGTCAATATCTTCTTGTTCGCTCCAATCACAATGACTATTTGTGTTGAAATATTCTTCGATACCGCTTAAAAACAGAATAAACCCGATTTGACCTTTAAAATATCCATGCTTTTCAACAGAATAAAGCAGTTCATCCCACTTGTTTTGTTTTAAAATTAAATGAGCTTTTATCTTTTCTTCTTTGAATTGTATTTCATCGAAACCGCTTATTTTATCCAGTGTTGAAATGTTTTTTAAAATGTCATTACTTTGCGGAATAAGCAGGTTTATACCTTGAATGGAATTTGAATATTCCTTTTCATTGTTATAAGGTGCTGTATTCTCGGTTAGGTTGTAAATAACACGCATCCAGTATTGCAAACCTTCAATATCTTCAAAACCCTTATCGGTTTTCCATTGAATTAAGTATTGACAATAGGCATGAAGTTTAATCCTTTCAACATAGCCAGCCTGAACAAAAGCATTGTTAACAACAATATCAAACTGTTCTGCTTCATTATAATGAAATGAATCGGACAAATAACTCTTTACTTTTTGGTTTCCGTTCTTTATTAAATCAAGAATAGTTATGAGGTCAATTACCGTTTTTTCGTTTAAACAAGCATTTTTTGAATACTGCTGGAATGAAATATCTTCGTTACGCTTGTCAATTAAATATTTGAGAAATTCTAAATTATCAGAACTCGCCGCATAATTATTTACCACAATAGCCCTGATAAAATTCATAATCAGTTTATCAAATTTCTTTTTGTCTGCCAGTGTATGGTTCCAAAACAAGTTTGCCCAATCGGTGTCAATTTTATGTGAAAAATAGGTCTTAACATCAACCTTATTCGGCTTACCATCAAAGGTTAATGTGTAAGAATGCTTTGCATTGAAGTCCGACTTTTTTAAATGCTGTTCAAATTTTGCTTTAAAGTTTTCGTAAGGTGAAAGTGGAATGCCCCTCGCATTCATCTTTATGTACAAATCATCGGTAAGGTTAAATTTCTTCAAATCAAGAAACTGAAAAGTAATAACAGGATTATCAAGACTTATCAGCCTTTGAAAGTAACCATCTGTGTTTTTAAATTTAGCGTGAATATCATCGAGCATTATCAGCATGGACTGAATCGTAGGGTCGGTTTCCCACGATAGAAAATACCAACTGCTGTCTTTGATAGTTTTTGATAAGCTGTTGTTTTTGTCTTTATCGGGTTCTAAAAGCTTTTGCAAATCCACATCCGCTAATAGTAATGAATCGCAAAATTCCCTTGAACTGGTGCGTGTTTCATAAGAAAACTTTGATTTTTGACTTTCGCCCTGCTTACTAAACACCAAATGCTTTCTAAGTTCATCAATTTCACCGTCTTTTAAGGCAAGATACCAATGCAACAAAAACAAAGTTGTTAAACGCTGTTGCCCATCTAAAGGGATAAATTTTGTTTCGTCATCAATGGCTTCATTCGACTGGTTTCCATACACAAAATCCAAATCCCTGTGCTTTTTGTTCTCTTCAAGGTATGCCAATAGGGCATCTAAAAAGGAATCACGAATTTCGTGGGCTGTAATTCTCCCTTGGGCGTAATCTCTTTGGATTATTGGAATCTGGATATGATACTCCTGTATTAACTGGAAAAAAGTTAATCGTTTACCCGAAATATGTTCGTTACTATTCATTGTCATTGCTCACTTGTTTTTGGGGTAAATAATCAACGAGTGTTTCCTCAATAGCTTTTAAGTAAAAATCTGCATCGTGTTTATTCCAGTACATTATTTCATCAAACTTCTTGCTGTAGGCTTTCATAAACACATTTTTTGTACAGATAGGTATAAAAGTTCCACGCTTATCGTTCTGCAAAATTATTTTCCGTTTTATTGGAAAGAATGCGTTTTTATAACTTCTGTTGGTGGCGGAATCCAAGAGGGCTAAGTTTGATATGGCACATTTGCTCGGTTCGTTATCTTCTTTAAACTCGATTCTTATTGTATTGTAAACCGAACTGAATCGTGCATCATCAATTTTGTCGGCATAAGCAACATGATACAGGTCTGTCAAAGTATTTTTGCTTTGCTCTTTTTCTGATATGGTTATGAATATTACCACATTGGTATTTTCCACATTGTCGATATATTGTTTTTGTTCCGCTTCATTGGCAAAACCGGTAAAATATTCGAGCATATCTTTTGCCCACTCTTTGCGGTCGGTGCCTGTTATGTTTTTATCGGTTTGTGAACGGACATGCTCAATATCCCAATCTTCATTCTTGTATAGATTGAAAGGGAATCGCATATTCGATTTATCGTTGGAAAGAATGGTTTGTATATTGAAAAGCAAAAGAACTGTTTTAATTCTATCATCGCCATAATTCAGGTTGCTGATATCGAATTTCACCTTTTGCCTGATTTCATCTTTTAAAAATGCCTTGAAATCGGTTTTGGATGTGATGCTGATTTTCACATTGCTCTTTTTCGGTTCAAGAATATCCTGCAACTTGTAGTTTATCGAAATCAAAAAACCGATTAAATGATACAGTTCCCTGTCTTTATACCATTCCTCAAAGGTTAAGAAGTATTTTTTCACACTAAACCAAAGGGTATCGGTGTCGGGAATTTTGTATTTGTTCTTGTTTTTGTTTGTTTCAAAGTCTTCGTAAAACTTGTAAAAGGTGTATTTTTCATCTTCGCCATCGGGCTTGTTTTTCATCAGGTCGAAAATGTATTCAATGCGATTGGCGTATTTGGGGTTCTTTGAATCGGGTTTGTTGTAAATAAAATACCAAAACGAGTTGTCTTGCAGGGTATTTTCAATCCTGTCCCATTCGGTAGCTATTTGCAGTTGTTTTAACCTGAGCTTATCCACTGCTTCGGCATTATTCCATTTTTTCAGGAACAGGGCTTTTATCAGTTCCGCATTAGTTAACTGAATCTTGCCAATGTTTAAGCGGGTAAAAATATCGTAGGAATCGGAGCCATCGTTTATCACATACCAGATAACTTTTGTATCGGTTAAAAAAGTCGGGGCGAACTTGGCTTTGGGAGTGGCAAACTCTGTATTATTAGCTTTGTTCTTAAACCATTGCTGAATGGCTTTGTTTGCCTGTGCAATGTGGTAAAAATCAATGTTTTTTTCAGCATCATCTTCTTTTATTTCATGCAGGAATTTTTCGCTTTCATCTCTTGTCTCATAAAATACCCGCTTTATATTTTTTTGGTCTTTTTCGATTTGCGATTCAAGATTTTTCAATATCAGGTAAACAGTTGTAAGGCGTTGCTGACCATCAATAACCTCCCACTCATCAACTTTGCCGTTTTTCTGTTTTACCACAATGGGTTGCAGACAATAAAAAGGACGCATTTTGCCTTCTTCCTGCTTTGGCGGGTTGATGGCAAACGCCCAAATATCTTCCAATAATTCTTCTACCTGTTTTTCAGTCCATCGGTAGCCACGCTGGTACGAGGGAATAAAAAAGCTGTAATCCATTAATTGGTTTATCGACTTTAAAACTAATTCGTTCTCGTTCATACCAATCGTATTTTCCCTGTTAATAAATTCTGCATCATACCCAGTTTTATTTTGCGGTATTTCTCCAGTTTGGTTTCCAGTGCCTGTATTTCGGCATCCATATCGGAAAGGATGGTGGCTATTTCGTTTTGCTCTTCCTTCGTCTTTGGATAATAGACTTTTAGACTTCTAAATTTTGGCAAAGTTATTACATACCTTTTACCAGAACCTTCACAAACTTGTTCAGCTTGTCCCAAGAAATAACGAGTTTTAAAAATATACGTTCTGAAATTTAAATCCCAATCTTCTGAGAGCCTTAACCGAACCAAATGATAGCTATAAACAGCATTGGGTATATCTTCCATTGCCACTGCTGAAACTGCTATGTCATAACGCATTTCAGATGAAGGCGTAAAAAAAACATCCCCTTGTTTAACTGCACATTTAATCGCTTTATGTTGTGGGGCTGTAACCCAATGATTTAATTCATTTGAATAAATAAAGTCTCTTTTAAAAACATCCATATAGTTTACAAGTCGCACAGGAACTTCATCTTCGTTGATTAATTTATCTACACCAGCGCCGCTGATTAAACCTATCTCGCCAAGCGATTTATGTTCCCAGCCCTCTTTCGGTTTCAGTAATTGCTGCATAGCCCCTTGTTTGATGTTGCGTTTTTTGGCAATGAGTTTTTCGAGGCTGTTTATCAGGGCATCGGCATCGCTTAGGGCGGTGGCTATGGCGGTTTGTTCGGCTTTGGTGGGCATGGCAATTTTTAAATTACCTATTTGATTCAGTGACAAAAATGGTTGAGCTCCACCAGTTGAAATTGAACTAATAATTCTTGATTTAGAATATATTTGCCAATAATTTAAAAAAGCACCTACCAACTTTGATAATTCAGGTTTTAATAGAGCTACATTTTTTAAACTAAATTCGTAATCAACGTTAACAAGAGCTGTAGTGGCAACACCTGCACCAATGTTAACCATCAAGACATCATTTTTTTCAGGATTACATCTGTTGAAAATTATTCTATGAACACTTTCAGGTAAATAATAGCAACTTTGATAATCAATATTATTTTCTTTAACGTGTATCGCTGTAAGAAATGGAATACCGGTTTCTACAGGTTTAGGTGTATCATGAGTTCCATCAGTGATTTTTGAACAACATTCTAAAAGTGGTTTAACATCCCAATCCTCAGGAAGCACACCAACCTCTGTATTTTTATAACCTTCTCTTAGTTCCATACAAACCCCATTTTTTGAAGGTGAGTATTCACTTTACTTTCAAGGCTGGCAACTTCGGTAGTTTGCTGTGGCAATGTTGTTTCGTAGCGTTCGGCAAGTTCTTTTATGCGTTGGGTAAGGCGTTGGCTAATGCGTTCCATTTCAGTCTTTACATCTCGCTCCAAAACGCTCATCCATTTATCATCAACTACCAGTTGCTTTATTTCGTCCTCGGTTAGGGTTTTGTAGCGTTCAATTACCTTTTTATCGAGTTCGGCAAGAGCTTTTTTAATTTTGGCTTTTACCTGTGTGTCTTTGTCCACAAAATCGAGATAGATTTGTAACACATCAAGCTTGGCAAAGGCTTCGGCATTTTCATCGGTGCGTTTGGCTTTGTCGAACGTATCTTTAATTATCTTGTTTATTTCCTTTTTTGTTTTAGTATCGGATATGTTCAGGATTTCAATTTTTAAATCCCGCATTTTATCGTCCACCAAAGTTTTGGTTATTTTGCCTTTGTCGTTTTTTACCTCGTTTAAAATCCAGTCGTCTTCTTCCACGCCATCGGGTAAGTTTTCTTCCAGTTCAGTAATTTCAGTTGCAATGGCTTCTTTCTCGGCTTCGAGTTTTTCTATGGCTTGTTTTTCGGCTAAGAAATAGCGGTCAATCACTAAAGATTTTGGAACCAGGTCGCAATCCCATTCGGTTACGGTTTTGGTTTGTTTGGTAATGGTCAGTTCTGCTTTCCAGCCTTCAACCGAAAGGTAGTAGCAATCGT
>CAZZDI010000095.1:0-7322 GCA_964653155.1 uncultured Flavobacteriaceae bacterium
CTTCTAAAATGAAAGAAGAAGCTAAAACCCATCAAAAACAAGGGAAAACGGTTTCTTATTTGGCTATTGATACAGTTGTAGTTGGTTATGTGGTTATTGGCGATAAGATAAAAGACACCAGTGCCAAAGCTATTAAAGCACTTCAAGATAAAGGCATTGATGTAATAATGCTTACAGGCGATAATCACGACACAGCACAGGCCGTGGCAACAGAATTAAATTTGGCAGATTTTAAAGCCAGTATGCTACCAGAAGATAAATTAAAAGAAGTAGAAAAATTACAAGAAAACGGTAAAGTGGTTGCTATGGCAGGCGACGGTATTAACGATGCGCCAGCATTGGCAAAAAGTGATGTGGGTATTGCCATGGGAACAGGAACCGATGTTGCCATTGAAAGCGCGATGATAACATTGGTAAAAGGCGATTTGCACGGTATTGTAAAAGCACGCCACTTAAGTGATGCTGTTATGAGGAACATTAAACAAAATCTATTCTTTGCATTAATTTATAACACATTGGGTGTGCCTATTGCAGCAGGTGTGTTATTTCCATTCTTTGGAATACTATTATCGCCAATGATTGCCGCTTTAGCAATGAGTTTTAGCTCGGTTTCTGTTATTGCAAACGCTTTACGTTTAAGAAAAATAAAAATTTAGTAAAATGAAAAAATATCTTATCTATTTAGGAATATTAGCAGTTGGTCTGTTGTTGGGTTGGTTGCTGTTTGGTGGTAGCTCTAATGAAGAATCGAGCCACAACCACGAAGAGGTTTCACAAACCAAGCAATTATGGACGTGCTCTATGCACCCACAAATTATGCAACCCGAACCAGGCGATTGCCCAATTTGTGGGATGGATTTAATTCCTGCCGAAGCTGGAGCCGATGGTTTAACAGCAGACCAGTTTAAATTAACCGCTAATGCAATGGCTTTGGCAAATATTCAGACTTCTGTGGTTGGTGATGGTTCTGTTGAAAACGGCATCATAAAACTATCCGGTAAAATTGCCGAAAACGAAGAAGCAAATGCCGTACAAGTCAGTTATTTTTCTGGTAGAATTGAACGTTTAAATGTCAGTTTTACAGGCGAAGAAGTGCGTAAAGGACAACTGTTGGCAACCATTTATTCACCAGAACTATATGCCGCACAACAAGAATTGATTACAGCGACTTCTTTGAAGGAATCACAACCAGAATTGTACAAAGCAGTACGAAATAAGTTAAAACTTTGGAAATTGTCTGAAAATCAAATCAATCAAATTGAAACGTCTGGTAAAGTCATTGAGAATTTTCCAGTGCATGCAACCGTTTCAGGAACCGTTACCGAAAAGTTGGTAGAACAAGGCGATTACATCAAGCAAGGGCAACCCTTGCTAAAGATTGCCAATCTAAATACGGTTTGGGCAAATTTTGACGTGTATGAAAATCAAATTGAACAATTCAAAAAAGGTCAAGAAGTTACCATAACCTCAAATGCGTATCCTAATCAGGAATTTAAAGGAACGGTAGATTTTATAAATCCTGTTTTAAATACCAAAACACGTACTGTTGATTTACGTGTGGTTTTAAAAAATAAAGAGGCCATTTTTAAACCAGGCATGTTTGTAACCGCAGAAATTGAAGGTGATAAAACCACTTCAAAAGACCAGTTAACCATTCCGTCTTCAGCAGTGCTTTGGACAGGTGAACGTTCTGTAGTGTATGTTAAAACCAATCCCAACGAGCCTGTTTTTGAAATGAAAGAAGTGACTTTAGGTAATAAAATAGGCGATAATTATGAAGTGCTGGATGGTTTGTCTTCAGGAGACGAAATCGTTACCAACGGCACATTTACGGTTGATGCCGCAGCACAATTACAGGGTAAAAAGTCTATGATGAACAAGCAAGTTGCTGAAACAATGGCTGCTAATGGAGACCATTCAGGTATTACTCGGTTAGAATCGCCAAAAGCATTTCAAGAGCAATTAAAACAAGTATATGATAATTACATAAACCTAAAAGATGCTTTGGTGCAAGATAATTCAGAACAAGCAAACAATGATGCTAAAAATTTAGTTTCAAATTTGAGTAAAATAGATATGAAATTAGTAAAAGGCGAGGCGCATAAGCATTGGATGGCTTTGGAAAGCGATATCAAATCTTCTGTAAATGCTATTTCAAATTCATCTGAAATCAAAGTTCAAAGAGACCATTTTAAACACTTATCATCTTATTTAATAAAGGCAATTCAACTGTTTGGAATCAATGAAACGGTATATGTAGAGTTTTGTCCTATGGTAGATAATAACAATGGAGCCTATTGGTTGAGTAAAGAAGAACAAATATTGAACCCGTATTTTGGTGATGCTATGTTGAAATGTGGAGAAGTAAAACAAGTAATAGAGTAATAATAATCAAATAACAATTAAATTTTTTAAAAAATGAAGAAAGTAATTTTAAGTATAGCTGTAATCGTAGCTATGGGTTTAACAAGTTGTAAAGAAGAAGCTAAAAAAGTAGAAGAAACTGTTTCGGCAGAAGTAACAGAAGTATCAAAAGACATCGCAATGACCGAGTTGTCATTTGGTGTAAGAGGTAATTGTGGTATGTGTAAAAAAACTATAGAAAAAGCCGCGAATGGTGTAGAAGGCGTATCGCGTGCTAATTGGGATAAAGACAAAAAGAAAATAGATGTATCTTTTGACGACACCAAAACAGATGCCATGGCCATTCATAAAGCCATTGCAGCATCAGGTTACGATACAGAAAAAGTAGCAGGAAATGAAGAAGCTTATAAGAATTTACACGGTTGTTGCCAGTACGACCACGATATGGCAATGAATCAAAAAGAATAGGGGGATATAGGTGAAATCAAGAGTAAGATCGGCCTGTTGGCTCTAACATTATTTCCGTAAAACAAAAAATCCCGTAAACAGTAATGTTTCGGGATTTTTTCGTGGTACCTCCAGGAATCGAACCAGGGACACAAGGATTTTCAGTCCTTTGCTCTACCAACTGAGCTAAGGTACCTCGCAAAGCGGTTGCAAATATAAAATCATTTTTGTTTTCCCGCAAAATAAATCGATAAAAAATATCTTGGAAAATCTATTTTTTTAAATGGCTTTCGGTAACCTATTCAAGTTTAGTGTAATAAAAAGAGAATAAACCCGAAAATTGTTCGTTGTTTTGTAAATTTAGCGATTTTTAGATTAAAAATGAACTTAATTATAGATGTAGGCAACTCGTTTGTAAAGCTGGCCGTTTTTAAAGGCGAGGCCTTAAAGCACAAAACGCTGGTTAAATTAGAGGCTGTTTTGGATGAAATAAAAGCGTTGGAACAAAATTTTCCGTTGATTAAACGCGCCATTGTGTCTTCCGTGGGCAAACTAAACGCTCATGATGCCGAGCAAATAGCCAAGCATTTCAATGTACTCGTTTTAAATTCAGAAACCAACTTACCATTTATAAATCTGTACCAAACTCCAAAAACCTTGGGTGTGGACAGAATAGCCTTGGTGAGTGGGGCAGTAGGGCAATTTCCAAACAAAGATGTACTGGTTATTGATGCCGGAACGTGCATCACCTACGATTTTATAAACTCAGAAAATGAATATTTAGGAGGAGCCATTTCGCCCGGTGTGCGCATGCGCTACGAAGCTTTACATAATTTAACGGCCAATTTGCCGTTATTGGATACAGAGCGGCCAAAACACATTATTGGAGGCTCTACGCAACAGTCCATCCACTCTGGTGTGGTGCATGGCATTTTAAATGAAATTGACGGAACAATAGAGGCATATCGCCTTAAATATCCAGATTTAACAGTTATTTTAACAGGAGGCAACACTAATTTTTTGTCTAAGCAATTAAAAAGTAGCATATTTGCCAATCCTAATTTTCTTTTAGAGGGATTAAACTATATTTTACAACTTAACTCGAACGAATGATTAAAAAACTTGTATTAGTTTTTGTATTAGTATTTTCAATTTACAGTTACGGGCAGGAAGGTACAGCTTCGCCTTATTCTTTTTACGGTATAGGTAACCTTAAATTTAAGGGAACGGTTGAAAACCGTAGTATGGGTGGGTTGAGCATCTATACCGATAGTATCCACGTTAATTTACGAAACCCATCGTCGTATGCCGGAGATAATGTGGGCATTTATCCATTTAGTGGAGAAAGCCGCCCGGTTAAGTTTACCGTTGGTGGAACCTATTCTAGCCGCGATTTAAAAAGCAATTCGGGGTCGGCCGAGGCTTCGTCAACAACTTTTGACTACTTGGCGTTATCGGTTCCCTTGGGTAAATTCGGATTTGGTTTTGGGTTGTTGCCCTACACTTCGGTGGGCTATAAATTGGAATCGTTGAACGACAATGATGATATAGAGAACAGGTTTCAGGGTGAAGGTGGCGTTAATAAAGTGTTTTTAGGCTTGGGCTACCAAATAGCGAAAGGGTTAACGGCCGGTATCGATGTGCACTATAACTTCGGAAACATCCAAAACAGCGTGTTAACTTACCAATACGATAATGGTGTGCCTGCCCAATATCAGTCCAGTGAACGCAACCGATCGGATTTAAGCGGATTGAACGTTAACTTGGGCGTATCGTACAAAACCATGCTTAAAAATAATTTGGAATTGGTAACCAGTGCCACCTATACGCCAGAAAGTAAATTGGTATCGCAAAACGAAAGGTCCGTTTCAACAGTAAGCGTGTCATCTTCCGGTCAAGAATTTGTGGTGAATACCGTTCAAACCGATTTGGAAGCTATGGGACTAAAAGAAACCGATCTGGTAATGCCGTCAAGGTTGGCCTTTGGTGCCGGTATAGGACGACCCAGAAAGTGGTTTGTGGGCGCCGAAACCACTTTCCAAAAAACAAGCGATTTTTCAAACCAACTATATTCAACCGGTTCTACAACATATGAGGATGCTTATTCGTTCTCATTAGGAGGTTTTTATATTCCCGATTACGGATCGTTCGATAGCTATTGGAAACGCATCGTTTACCGGGCCGGTTTAAGAAACGAGGAAACTGGATTGAACATCAATAATGAATCGATAAAAGAGTTTGGCATATCTTTTGGAGTAGGATTGCCAGTGGGAGACGCCAGACTGCTGTCTAACGCCAATTTAGGAGTCGAATTCGGAAAAAGAGGAACAACAAACGGCAATTTAATACAAGAGAATTTCATTAATTTCCAATTAAGTTTATCTTTGAACGATCGATGGTTCCAGAAAAGAAAATACGACTAAAAGAACAAAATTATTACCATGAAAACTAAAATTACATTACTAGCACTTTTGTTTGTTGGATTGAACTTGGGTTTTGCGCAGCAAGATGAAGAATGCATGACCAAACTTTCCATTTTCCACGAATATACCAAAGCAAAAAATTACGATGCCGCTTACGAACCTTGGATGGCCGTAAGAAATAAATGTCCAAAATTCAACAATGCCATTTATGTAGATGGAGAAAAGATACTAGGGCACAAAATTGATAATTCTACAGGAGCCGAAAAGGTAGCTTTTATAAACGACCTTTTAAAAATGTGGGAACAAAGAGCAGAGCATTTTGCCAGTAAAACCCCAAAGGGCGAATATGCGGCAAAAGCGTGCCAGTTAATGTACGACTACCAAAAGGAGTTGGGCAAAACAAAAGAAGAGCTTTACGAATGCTTCGATAATGCCTATAAATTGGATAAAGAGACGTTTACCAATCCGAAAAGTATCTACACCTATTTTTCTTTAATGGTTGATTTGTATGATGCTGAGAAAAAACCTGCAGCCGAGTTGTTCAGCAAATACGACGATATTGTAGAAAAAATTGAAGTAGAAGTTAAAAACTACTCTGAAAAGTTAAACGAACTTATTGAAAAAGATTCAACCGGGGCGACTTATACTAGCAAAGAAAAAAGCTATAAAAGATATTACGAAAGCTACTTAAAGGCTTACGACCAAATTTCTGAAAGTGTTGATGGTAAATTAGGACCAAGAGCAAACTGTGAAAACTTAATCCCTATTTTCGCCAGAGATTTTGAAGCGAACAAAGACAACGCGGTTTGGTTACAAAGAGCAGCAGGACAAATGTCGCAAAAAGAATGTACTGATGATCCGTTGTTCTTTAAGTTAGTAAACGCTTACCACGATTTGAGCCCATCGGCAAACTCAGCATACTACTTAGGATTGCTGAAGGATAAAGAAGGAAAAACCAATGAAGCCATTGATTTCTTCGAGCAAGCTATTAGCTTGGAAACAGATGATTTCAAAAAATCAAAATTATACTACAGAATTGCTGCAAAACTTAAAGCTAGAGGTAGCTATGGTAAAGCAAGAAACTATTACAACCAAGCCTTGAAGCTTAACCCGTCTAACGGTCGTCCGTATTTAGCTATTGCCGCTATGTATGCCGCTAGTGCCAATAACTGTGGTGAAACCACATTCGACAAAAGAGCTGTGTATTGGTTGGCAGCTGATGAAGCCAAAAAAGCCTCACGTGTTGATCCAACCTTATCAAAAGCGGCAGCACAATCTGCGGCGAACTACGAGGCCAAAGCGCCTTCTAAATCAGATGTGTTTAGTTCTGGTAGATCAGGAGAAACCATTAGCATTGGCTGCTGGATTGGAAGATCGGTGAAAGTGCCAAGTATTTAATGAATACAAAAGTTTTAAATAACATATCAAACATAGTCACAATACTTATTGTGGCTATGTTTTTTTCATGCAATAACAACTTAGATCAGGTACAGAAAATAGGCATTTCAGAAAATGAACCCATTGGCGTAGATTACAATATGAATGTAAAATATACCGATTCGGGTAGGGTTTCCGCCAACTTGATCAGTACCAAAATGTTGGATTATTCCAACCGCGATTTCCCCTTTAACGAATTTGTTGATGGCGTAACCCTTTACGTTTACGACAAAGACAACAAGAAAAGTACTGTTGTGGCCGATCATGCTATTGTTTACGGAAACACAGATTTAATTGATATGCGCAGCAATGTGGTGATTACCACACACGATGGCAGTGTGCTAAAAACCGACCAGCTTTACTACGACCAGAAAAAAGAATGGTTGTTCACAAACTTTCCTGTAGAGTTTCAAACGGAGCAAGACCTTATTAAAGGCAACGGTTTCGATTCCAATCAAGAATTTACAAATGCCGAAGTGCTTGAAGTAACGGGCATTATTACCTTAGAAGAGTAAAATGTAGGTTCTTTTCTTTTAATTTTTCATTGTAACTTGTTGTTTCGAACGCAGCGAGAAATCCTAGAACGCACTTAAAATTGAACAAGTTTACATAAGGCAGTCATTTTTATTTATCTTTATACCAAAATATTCA
>CAZZDI010000095.1:7422-10411 GCA_964653155.1 uncultured Flavobacteriaceae bacterium
ATGAAAATTGCTAAAATTTTTCAATATGCCTATCTGGTTTTTGCCGTATTGTTCCTTTACGATGCCATTTCAAAATGGAACGATGGTACTCACGGTGCCTATGTGTCGTTAGCTTTAGCCGGTTTGGCAGTGTTCATATTTTTCTTTAGAAGACGCTTTAGGCAAAAATATGAGAATAAAGACGGTTCAAAATAAATGAGCATTTATGTCATCATAATTATAGTGTCGCTTATCCTGTCGGCCTTTTTCTCGGGCATGGAAATCGCTTATGTGTCTTCCAACAAAATCCACATCGAAATTGAAAAAAAACAGGATGGCTTGTTGGCCAAAGTATTGAGGAAACTCACCGCACGGCCATCAAAATTTATAACAACCATGCTTATTGGCAACAACATCGCATTGGTAGTTTACGGGTTTTTTATGGGTGATGTTTTGGTGAATTGGTTTCAGTCCATGTTGCCCACAAACAGTGGTTTTTTAAACTATTTGCTTACCGATTTAAGTCTGTTGTCGCAAACCGTGCTTTCCACGTTGGTGATTTTGATTACTGCCGAATTCCTGCCCAAAGTATTCTTTCAAATTTATGCCAACACCTTAATTAAGGCCCTGGCCATTCCGGCGTACTTTTTTTATGTGATTTTTACGTTGATTTCTGAATTTATCATTTGGATTTCAGACATCATTCTAAAAACGTTTTTCAAAACCGAAGGCGACCAAATTCAGTTGGCGTTTACAAAAGTAGAGCTGGGCAACTACATCAGCGAGCAAATGGAATCGGTTGAAGAGCATGATGATGTGGATAGCGAGATACAGATTTTTCAAAATGCCCTGGAATTTTCAGAAGTAAAAGCCCGCGAAGTGATGATTCCCCGCACCGAAATATTTGCGGTTGAAATCAACGATTCGGTAAAAAACCTAAATACCCTTTTTACCGAATCTGGACGTACCAAAATACTCGTGTATAAAGATAATATCGACGATATTTTAGGCTATGTGCATTCGTTCGAATTGTTTAAAAAAACGCAAACTATTAAGGAAATGCTTACCCCGGTAGAGTTTGTTCCCGAAACGGTGCTTATTAAAGATGTGCTGAGCGTGCTTACCAAAAAACGCCGTAGTATTGCTGTGGTTTTAGATGAATATGGCGGTACTTCGGGCATTATGACGGTTGAGGATATTATCGAGGAATTGTTTGGTGAAATTGAAGATGAACACGATTCTGACGATTCCATTGAAGAAAAATTGGATGACGACACCTATAATTTTTCCGCCAGACTGGAGGTCGATTACATCAATGAAGCTTATAAAATAAATCTTCCCGAAAGTGAAAACTACGAAACCCTTGGTGGGCTAATTGTTAACCATACGCAGGAAATTCCTTCGCAAAACGAAGTGGTAAAAATCGATAAATTCCAGTTTACTATTTTGGCCGTTTCCAATACCAAAATAGATTTGGTGGAACTAAAAGTGAAAGACGACGATTAAAAATACCGTTGTGATTAGCTGGAGCTTTCAACTAAACTTTATATTAAACAAATAACCCTTTTATTATTAAATAGAAAATGGTATTTTCGCGCACGATATTTTTGTCGGTTATAGTATAATCGGCACCAACTTAACAACAAATCCCAGCTTTGGGTAATTAAATTTAATTTACAAATGGCAGTTTTAAATAAGATAAGACAACGTTCACTATTCTTAATCCTAATCATAGCATTGGCGCTATTTTCTTTCGTATTGGCAGATTTGTTTAGAAACAGCGATGCCCTTACATCGAAATCACAAAATGTTGTAGCGACTATTAACGGAAAAGACATTACCCGCGAAGACTTTTTGCAAAAAGTAGAAGCCGCGCAACGTCAAGCTGGACCAAACGCTACCAACACCCAAGTAATGAACCGTGTTTGGGAGCAGGAAGTACGCCAGGCCGTTATGGAAACGCAATTTGAAGAGTTGGGTATTACTGTTGAAAAAGACCAAATCCGCGATTTGTTGAAAACAGCCTTGGCCACAAGCCCCGAGTTTTTAAACGAAGCTGGATTGTTTGATGAAAATAAATTGAACGAATACATTGCCAATTTAAAGGAAACCAGTGCTGCCGGTTACCAAAGTTGGATCAACTATGAAAAGCAATTATCGTTAAACGCCTTGAACCAAAACTACTTTAATATGGTTAAGGCCGGGTTAACAGGAACTTTGGCCGAAGGTGAGTTGGAGCACCAATTGGAAGGCAATAAAGTAGATATTAAATATGTGCAAGTGGCTTATAGCACTATTGCCGATAGCACGGTGCAGGTTTCAAAATCTGATATTTCAAGCTACATCAACGAGAATAAAAAACAATTTGAAGTTGAAGAATCGAGAGATATACGTTACGTAAAGTTTGAAGAAACCGCTTCGGTTGAAGATGAAACTGCCATTAAAACAGAATTGCAAACTTACGTAAACGGAAGATTGGTTGACGAAAGAGGTAGAAAAGATACTATCGTAGCCTTTTCAGAAGTTAAGGACAACGAAGAATATATCAATGCTATTGCCGCATCCGATATTAAGTTTGATGACCGTTTCGTATTCAAATCCAGCTTGCCAACCGAGTTTGCCGATGCTATTTACAACTTAAACGAAGGAGAGGTTTTTGGGCCATACAAGCACGATGGGTATTTTAAAGTATCGAAAGTGGTGGCCGTGAAGCAAATTCCAGATTCAGCTAAAGTACGTCATATTTTAATTCCTTTTATTGGAGCACAAAGTGCCCAGCCCGATGTAACGCAAACAGAGGCCGAAGCTAAAACGACAGCCGATAGTTTATTGGCCGTATTGAAAAGTAACCGCTCTAAATTTGAAGATTTTGTAACTGAGTTTTCTTCAGATCAAGGTAGTGTAAACAACGGCGGTCGTTACGATTGGCACCCATATAACACGATGGTTCCAGAGTTTAACGATTTTGAATTCGAAGGAAAAACGGGTGATTTAGGCGTTGTAAAAACCA
>CAZZDI010000096.1:0-3816 GCA_964653155.1 uncultured Flavobacteriaceae bacterium
TGTTGAAAACCGCGCTGACTATTTGTGGGTTTTGGGCGAGATTTGTGGGGAGTAGTTTAGATTTTGCTTAAAACAGGTAGCCAATTCCTAATTGAAATATTCTATTTTTCAGGTCATCGTCAAAGTTTTCCCTATTTGAAGCCTTTGTGAAACCATTTCCGTACCTAAGGCTTCCAAACAATCCGTTATTCATTTTATACGATACCCCTAAAACACCACTGAGTTCAAAATCACTTCCAAAGTCCGTATTGGTTGAGGCACTGGTTTTTTCTTCAGATTTCACTAAGAAATTAAACGAAGGCCCGATTTCAAATGAAAGATTTTTTATTGTGTAAATTTTAGCAAGAACAGGAATTTGAACGTAATCAAAATGGTACTCAATAGAGGTTGGGCCGCTGCCAAGTGATATTTGTTTGGCTTTTGTGCCCTGCGAGGAATAAAGAAGTTCAGGTTGAATTGAAAAAGTATTGCTGAAAGGGAATTCGGTTACTATTCCAAAATGAAACCCCGTTTTTACATCGTTTTCAGCAAAATGTTCTGACGACACATTGCTGAAATTTATTCCGCCTTTTATTCCAAAACTAGTTTTTTTCTGGGCATATAATGTAATTATGGAAAACATAAACACCCCAATACATATAAATATTTTTTCATTTTATTTGACTTACCATGCTTATTTGAGCGAATACATCTAAAAATGCAAGAAAATAAAAATAAAATGTAAAAAAAAACATATTAAATCTATTCCGTAGTACAATCCTCAAACAAAACTTCACTTGGTTTTTCCAATTTGGCACCGCCTAAATCAAAAGCCACCTTTTTAAAAGTAATGTTTTTTCCACCTAAAACGTCAATAATGGAATCGGGCGTTTTAATGCTTGCATTTTTAACGGTGAGGTTTTCGGCATCGTGGATAATGGCCAAATTACTGCATTGGGCATCCACATTATCAATGGTCAGGTTTTTTAATGGCGACTCGGGAATGCCATAAACCTTTAAAAAATGCGTACCATTTTCAATAATAATATTGCTGATGGAAATATCGCGGTAAAACGGTGTTAAAGGCGTAACTTCACGGGCAGGTAGGCGTTCGGCCAGTTCGCCCACGTAGGCCGGAGTGCCCAGCATGTCCCACTTTATACAGGTGGCTTCCAGGTTCATGCGTATTCTGTCGTAATACAGATGTTCGCCGCCGCCGCCGCGTGGTCGTCGTGTTTTGAATCGGATGCCTACTACCGTACCTTCAAACACGCAATCGTGTACGTACAGGTTTCTAATAACGCCGGCCGTTTCGCTGCCGCAAGTAATGCCGCCATGTCCTTTTTGTGCCAAACAATGGCGAACCACAATGTTTTCGGTGGGTTTGTTTACTTCAAGTCCGTCTTCGCCACGCCCCGATTTCATCGTAAAACAATCGTCGCCCGTATTTAAAGTGCAATATTCAATCAAAACGTTTTTTGAGGATTCAATATCAATGCCATCGCCACGCGGAATGCCATACGAATTTACATAAACCCCACGGATAATTACATTGTCGCAATAGGTGGGCACGATGTTCCAAAAGGCGGTATTTTCCAACGAAATGCCTTCAATGTAAACATTTTTACAGTTGATGGGTGAAATGAATTTGGGCGGAAAAATCCAGTCTTCCTGCGAGCCATCGTGGATGCGTTCGGTGGCAGGTTTCGATAAATCCACCAAACTTTCAATGGGCTGCATGTACGAACGTTCTTTTATTTCGCCGTCAAAAGGGCCAATCAATTTTCCTTTTCCGGTAATGGCAATATTTTCTTGATTGTTGGCGTAAATACAGGCGGCTAACGACATCACTTCCAGGCTTTCAACCCGATTGAACACGGCGGGTTGATAATCTTTTACATCGGTGCTGAACCGAACGGTAGCGCCTTCTTCAATATGCAAATTCACATTGCTTTTTAATGAAATACGTCCCGTTTTCCACTCGCCTTTGGGGATGGTTACGGTACCGCCACCAGCTTCGGAAAGTTCGTCAATGGCAGTTTGTACGGTTGAGGTTATCAGTTCGTTTTCGTTGCCTTTAAATCGGTCTTTAATATTGATGGTACGGTCTGGAAAAGTAGGCTTTTTAAAAGTAGGCATGCTAAATGGCGCCGATACAGGAGCAATGGTATCGGGCATCACCAAATGGCCAACCTGCTCTTTGGTGGGAATGGTTTCCAGTTTGCTAAGGTCTGCCCCGGTTTTTATGGGCTGCTGGCAACTAAAAATGAATAATGCTGATAAACAAATGGTGAAAATTTTCATGGCTTTAGTTTGGTGTTCAACATGTAAAAATATATGTTTTTAAAGGAAGTTACCCTAGTTTTGTTCGGTGGTTTTTCTTGTAAATTTTATCTTTCGCAAAGACGCTAAGTCGCAAAGTATCTAAATTGCAATTTAGAAATGAAAGAGGAATAGTTTGTTTTTTTTGGCTTTGAACTTTGCGTCTCTGCACCTTTGCGAGAGTTTATGTTAAAAAATACCCTACGAAACAATTAAAATACTTCGTATAGTTTAGAGACAATACAACCTTTGTTGTTATCAAAAATGTACTCGTCAAAGTGTTGCTCGGCCTTAATTTTAAGATTGAAAGGGGCTTCCAGAATATCCACACCGCTATTTTGTTTTATTCTGATGCCTTGCCCGGAAATGATGTCTTTGTTCGGAATGAAGTCGCCCGTGGGGAGGTGTTCGGTCAAAATGATGTATTTGTAATGCCGTAATTTTTTGGTGATGGCCAAAATTTCAGCATTCGATAAATGTTGCAAAACTTGCCGGAGGATCACGCAATCGGCAGGAGGAAGGTCGTCTTTAGCAATATCCAAACATAAAAACTCTAAATGGGTTTCTGGAAATAAGGTTTTGTTGCGTTCAATGAGGTTTTCAACAATATCGACGCCGACGTATTTTTTAGTGTATTGGTAGAGGTGCTTCCCAATGTTGAAATCGCCACAACCCCAATCGCAAACCGTTAATGGATTGCTGAACGATTTTAAAAAAGCAGTTACGGTTTCGAGATAAGGATTGATGATTTCTGGGTCGTGGGAGCCTTCACCGGAATAAAAATCAAAATCGGTACCGCCCCAAAAGTGTAGGTCATAAATTTGTTCCATCACGGCTTTTGTGGGCCAAGGTGTTTTTGCTTTTTTTGACATTTTACTTTTTAAAGCCTTCCCTTCGGGAAGATTTAGATGGCTTTCCCAACTTGCTAAACAAATCCCAAACCACAACACCGCAGCTCACCGAAATATTTAGTGAATGCTTGCTGCCAAACTGCGGAATTTCAATCACCGCATCGCTGGCAGAAACTACATTTTGGGCCACGCCTTTTACTTCGTTTCCAAAAATTAAAGCGTATTTCGTGTTAGGTTCAACATTGAAATCGTTCAGCATAGTGGCGTTTTCGGCTTGTTCTATAGCACATATTTTTACATCTTCAGCCTTCAATTTTTCAACAACTTGAATCGTGTTTTCAGCATATTCCCAATCTACCGTTTCGGTGCTGCCCAAAGCTGTTTTGTGGATGTCTTTGTGCGGTGGCTGGGCCGTTATGCCACAGAGGTAAATTTTTTCAATTAAAAAAGCGTCGCTGGTCCTAAATACCGAGCCAATATTGTTTAGGCTTCTAATATTGTCGAGTACGATAATGATAGGCGTTTTTTCGGCTTCTTTAAAGCCGTCGATACTCAGTCGATCCAGTTCGCTATTTTTTAGTTTACGCATAGTTTCATTGTTGACATCTTAATTGAATTGTAGATAACTTGGCAGTTCCCCGTTTCAAAAAAGATGAAATTAATG
>CAZZDI010000096.1:3916-10271 GCA_964653155.1 uncultured Flavobacteriaceae bacterium
AATTGAATTGTAGATAACTTGGCAGTTCCCCGTTTCAAAAAAGATGAAATTAATGGTACATTGCGAGCTACAATTTTTTTCAAAAGTAACATTTAAAAACCATTTTACCGCTAGATTCCCACCTTCGTGGGGATGACAAAAGGATATGACAAAAAAAGCAAAAAAAGAAACCCCGTTAATGAAGCAGTACAACGCCATAAAGGCTAAGTATCCCGATGCTTTGTTGTTGTTCCGTGTGGGCGATTTTTATGAAACTTTTGGAGAGGATGCCATACGGGCGGCCGGTATTTTGGGCATTGTGTTAACCAATAGAAATAATGGTGGTGAAAAGACCGAATTGGCCGGATTTCCGCACCATTCCTTAAATACCTACTTGCCAAAATTGGTAAAGGCGGGCGAGCGCGTGGCCATTTGCGATCAATTGGAAGATCCCAAACAAACCAAAACCATTGTAAAACGCGGAGTCACCGAATTGGTAACTCCCGGGGTGGCTTTGAATGATGAGGTTTTGGTGTCTAAATCGAATAACTTTCTGTGTTCGGTGTATTTCGATAAAAAATACATCGGTATTTCGTTTTTGGATATTTCAACGGGCGAATTTTTAACCTCGCAGGGCAATGCCGAGTACATCGATAAATTGTTGCAAAACTTTAGCCCGAGTGAAGTATTGGTGTCCAAACAAAAACGCAGCTTGTTCAAAGAGACTTTTGGAGACGATTTCCATACGTTTTATTTGGAAGATTGGGTATATCAAACCGATTATGCCTACGAAACGCTCACCAAGCACTTCAACACCAAAACGCTAAAGGGTTTCGGAATTGAAGATTTGTATGAGGGCATTATTGCTTCCGGTTCCATTTTGCACTATTTGGGCGAAACACAGCACCACAAATTGGAACATATTACTTCGGTAGCCCGCATTGCGGAAGACGATTATGTGTGGATGGACAAATTCACCATCAGGAATTTAGAGCTTTACAATTCCACCAACAATAATGCGGTAACCTTGCTCAATGTGATCGATAAAACCATTTCGCCTATGGGCGGAAGGCTTTTAAAACGCTGGTTGGCGCTGCCCTTAAAAAGTTTGGAAAAAATAAAGCAACGGCACCAAGTGGTTGGGTTTTTGTCTTCGGAAAATTCGGTGCTTCAGAAAATACAAAATCATATTAAACACATCGGCGATTTGGAACGACTTATTTCCAAAACGGCTACCGGAAAGGTGAATCCGCGCGAGGTTATTCAGCTTAAAAATTCTTTGGAAGCCATTGTTCCGATAAAAGCATTGGCATCGCATTGCGATAACGAGTCGTTGAAAATTATTGGCGATACCCTGCAAAGTTGCGATGTGCTCCGCGAAAAAATTAAGCAAACGGTAAACGAGGAAGCGCCCGTAAATGTATTGAAAGGAAATACCATTGCCGAAGGGTTTTCTTCGGAATTGGATGAGCTCAGAAATCTTTCAAAATCCGGAAAGGATTATTTGGACAATATGTTGGAGCGTGAAAGTGAACGTACCGGAATCACTTCACTTAAAATTGCTTCCAACAATGTATTTGGTTATTATATTGAAGTGCGGAATACGCACAAAGATAAAGTGCCTGCCGAGTGGATAAGGAAGCAGACTTTGGTGAGCGCCGAGCGTTACATTACCGAAGAACTGAAAGAATACGAAGCGAAAATTTTAGGGGCCGAAGAACGTATTTTGGCTATCGAACAGCAATTGTTTTCAGAGTTGGTGGCGTGGATGAACCAGTACATAAAAGCGGTTCAGCAAAATGCTTACCTCATTGGGCAGCTGGATTGCTTATGCGGGTTTGCACAATTGGCGAAAGACAATCATTATGTGTGCCCCAACATAGATGATTCGCACGATTTGGAAATAAAGGACGGGCGCCATCCCGTTATTGAAAAACAATTGCCTTTGGGTGAAGCCTACATTGCCAATGATGTATTTTTGGATCGAGCATCGCAACAAATTATTATGATTACCGGGCCCAATATGTCTGGTAAATCGGCCATTTTACGTCAAACCGCATTGATTGTTCTGTTAGCTCAGATTGGAAGTTTTGTGCCTGCCAAAGAAGCAAGAATAGGCTTGATTGATAAGATTTTTACCCGAGTAGGGGCGAGCGACAACATTTCTATGGGCGAATCGACCTTTATGGTAGAGATGAACGAAACGGCTTCTATTTTGAATAATATTTCAGAACGGAGTTTGGTCTTGCTCGATGAAATTGGGCGAGGCACGAGTACCTATGATGGTATTTCCATTGCTTGGGCCATTAGTGAATATTTACACGAACATCCCGCCAAGCCCAAAACACTTTTTGCCACCCATTACCACGAGCTAAATGAAATGACCGAAACCTTCGAGCGCATTAAAAACTTCAATGTTTCGGTTAAGGAATTGAAAGACAATGTGCTGTTTTTAAGAAAGCTGGTTGAAGGCGGTAGCCACCATAGTTTTGGAATCCACGTAGCAAAAATGGCGGGAATGCCTCAGCAAGTTTTGCATCGCGCCAACAAAATTTTGAAGAAATTGGAGCAGTCGCATTCCAGTGAAGAGCTTACCGATAAGGTAAAATCTTTGGAAAATGATATGCAGTTGAGTTTTTTCAATTTGGATGATCCGTTGCTCGAAAATATAAAGGACGAAATTTTACATACTGATATTGATACCCTTACGCCCGTTGAAGCCCTGATGAAATTGAATGAAATCAAGCGCATGTTGGTTAAGAAAAAGCAAGCTTAAAAATTATTTCATTTATTTTGATAAAAGGCTTTGGATTTAATGGAAATATTTTAAATTTGCATCCGCAATACGGTATTGCAACGTTCAACAACATAATGCGAAAGTAGCTCAGGGGTAGAGCATCACCTTGCCAAGGTGAGGGTCGCGGGTTCAAATCCCGTCTTTCGCTCTAATTTTATTGAAAAAAGACCAAGCTGAAGTGGTGGAATTGGTAGACACGTTGGACTTAAAATCCAATGGCCATTATGGCCGTGCGGGTTCAAGTCCCGCCTTCAGTACAAAGCCTTTACAAGTTTTCTTGTAAAGGCTTTTTGTGTTTAGGTACAACATAGGTACAACATTTTAATTTTTTCTGCTTTCTATTTTGTTTGATATCGATTGAAGTTAATTGTATGCAAATTTGTCTAAACTTAAAATCTGTATTAGATAGAGCTAAATGAAAAAATCAATAGCTTACAAAAGAAATTTAACTAAGTTCCTTTGAAAGACATAATAGTTGTTAGTTTTGAATACAATCAAAACTCTCGTTTAAGCAACTTGTATTTTGCCTTACCTTCATTCATTTGAATATGAAAAATATTTGTCAAATTTTAGTTTTTATTTTTTCATCTATACTTTTTACTTGTGAAAATGAGGACGTCAGTAAGTATAAAATAGGCTTTTCTCAATGCCTAAGTGATCATATGTGGCGACAGACAATGAATCATACAATGCAGATTCAGGCGTCATTGAATCATAACCGTTTGGATTTAAATAAGTTTGAGGCTCTTGGTGATACAAAGCAGCAAATATTACATATTGAACAAATGATAAATGAAAAATATGACCTTATCATAATTTCTCCGCTTGTTCAAGATAGTTTGGTTCCTGTAGTAGAAAAAGCATTTAATGAAGGAATCCCCGTAATACTCTTAGATAGAAAAATTAACTCAGATAAGTTTACAGCCTTTGTTGGAGCTGATAATTTAGAGGTGGGGAGCACTGCAGCAAACTTTATTGGGCTCTCTTCAAGCAAGGAGGTTGTTAATGTCTTGGAGATTAGAGGAATAGGAAATTCCTCTCCAGTAATAGAACGAAGTTTAGGTTTTGAACAGGCAGTTAAAGACATTCCAAATGTTAACCTGTTTAAAACCATAGTAGGGGTCGATACATTGGCTATAGAAAATACTTTTAATTCTTTAGACAGAATACCAATCGATTATGTTTATGTATTTAATGATGATATGGCTAAACAAGTGTGGGAAATCGCCGCAAAGCTAAATGTTTCGCATAAACTGAAGTTTATAGGTGTTGACGGATTAAATATTCCGAATGGAGGTATAGAGCTTGTACAGAAAAATATTTTAACAGCTACTATACTTTACCCAACAGGTGGAGATGAAGCTATTAGGTTGGCTTTGAAAATATTAAATGGGGAAGAAGTCGATAAAAATAATACTCTAAGAACTACCGTGATTGATTCTAAAAATGCTGAAATTATGAAGAATCAATTGGACAAAATAAACCAGCACCAAGAGGATATCGTAGCCCAGCAAAACAAAATAAAACAACAGGAAAAAACCTATTCAACACAAACAAACATACTAAAACTTGTCTTAGGGCTTCTTATCACTAGTGTTGCACTTGGTGCATTTAGTATTTACTCTGGCTT
This sequence comes from uncultured Flavobacteriaceae bacterium, assembly GCA_964653155.1. Classification (GTDB taxonomy): domain Bacteria; phylum Bacteroidota; class Bacteroidia; order Flavobacteriales; family Flavobacteriaceae; genus Flavisericum. The sequence goes on from CAZZDI010000096.1 coordinate 8,323, forward strand.
TAGGCTTCGTAAAAAAAAGCGTCAATTAGAGTTAAGAAATAATAAAATCACTTTGCAACAACAGCATATACAAAAAATTAGCGAAGCAAAAACAAACTTTTTTACTGGATTGTCACATGAGTTTAAAACTCCAATAACACTCATTCTATCTTCAATTGAGTCTATATATGACAATAAATCTTTAAGGGATAATAAGTTACTGCGAGAGGTTGGGTTGATATTTAATAACTCGAAAAGGTTGCTCAGGCTTATTAACCAATTAATAGATTTTAGAAAAATAGAAGACAGAAAATTTATTTTAAAAGCCTCTGAAACTAACCTTTATCAGTTTTCTAAAAACATTTATAAAGATTTTGAACGCGAAGCCCAAAAAAGAAACATTAAATTCAATATTTCTACAAATAATGAATATTTGAAGATTTATTTAGATAGAAACCTAATGGATAAAGTATATTTTAATATACTTTCCAATGCCTTTAAGTTTACACCTAATAACGGAACTATTACCATAGACATTATCGAACAGCAAAATAATTTTGTTAGAGTACATTTCAAGGACTCGGGAATAGGAATACCCCAAAACGATTTGGACAAGGTTTTTAAGCCGTTCTTTCAAGGTTCGAATAATAACAAATCAAGTTCCGGTATAGGCTTGCATTTATCAAAGGAGTTTGTTGAACTACATAAGGGAAAGCTAGAGATGATTTCAAAAGAAGGAGCCGAGTTTGTTATAACCCTTTACAAAGGGGACGTACATTTAAGTTCAGATGAAATTGTTTATGAGCCTGATATTGTGGATAATCCTGTTTTGAGCTTTGAGTCAAGTTATGAAGACGATGCTTTTGTTATAAAAAAAGATGTTGCAGAAGAAAATAAAGATACGCTTCTGATTATTGAAGACAACCCTGATTTGGTTAGGTATCTAAATAACAAGCTTTCATCAGAATTTATTATTGAAACCAGTGATGGCCATGAAGCGATTAAAAAAGCTTTAGAATTAATTCCAGACATAATAATCTGTGATGTTAATTTACCGGAAAAAAATGGCTTTGAAGTATGTGATATCCTAAAAAAGGATTTGAGGACTTCTCATATTCCGTCTATAATATTAACTGCTTATGATAGTAAAGAATCATATATACAAGGGTTGGAGTCAGGAGCAGATCTGTTTTTAACAAAACCATTTAGTTTTGGCATACTTTATAGGTCCATTAAAAACCTATTGTTTAATAGAGAAAAGCTTCGAAGGCATTTTGTGAAGAACATATATGAGTCTGGTTCGACCGAAAACCTAGCAGGAGCTGAGCAAGATTTTATTAACAGTATGAATGAAAGCATTTATAAAAATATTGACGATTCAAGCTTTTCAGTTGAGCAGCTGGCAAATGATTTAGGGATTTCAAGAGTTCAGCTCTACAGAAAGATAAAAGCTATATTAAATATAAACGTTAGTGATTATATACAGAGCCTTAGACTGGAAAAGGCCAAAATGTTACTTAGAGAATCGCCGTTGTCTATTTCTGAAATAGCTTATTCGGTAGGGTTTTCATCTCCAAGTTATTTTTCTCTTTCTTTTAAAAATAAGTTTGGGAAATCCCCAAAGATGTACAGAAAAAAATAAGAGGGTTTTATTTGATTTTTTTCAACTCCAAAGCAATAGTTCAAGTATTTTACCCCTAAACTTGCCTATTTTGTCATAAACCACATGTAACTATTTTATCATAATTGATAAAAAAGCACTTTTTATTTGTTAGATATTTTTCGATTAATTGTCTGGTAATCAGGTTTTTTTGTCTTGTTTTTGGGTTTTTGTTGTTCATGTAACAATTTTTATATGCATTGGTAAGGTGGATCTATAGTTTTACATAAAATTATTTCACTGAACTAAACATGAATAAGAAAATTTTAATATGGTCTATCACAGCAGCTCTTGCTGGTTTCCTTTTTGG
>CAZZDI010000097.1:0-10173 GCA_964653155.1 uncultured Flavobacteriaceae bacterium
CAATTAGGTTTGGGTGATGGTATGTATGGTCTCTTTGGTACTGATGAGCGTGGTGTTGTATTTAGAGCGGATATCGCGAACCAACTTATCAAAATGTTTGTTGGCCAATTTTTTGTACACCGCAAAACCTTTAAAATTGATGTAGTTTTGCAACACGATAGACCATTCCCAACTGGCATAATGCCCAAAAATTAAAATGATGCTTTTGTTCAGTTTTTCGAGGCGTTTCAGCTCTTCGGGGTTGGTGATTTTAAAACGCTTTTTTAATTCTTTTTCAGAAATGGTCATGGTTTTTGCCATTTCCAAAAACATATCGCAAAGGTGCTTGTAGAATTTCTTTTTTATAGCGGTAATTTCCTGTTCGGTTTTTTCGGGAAAGACCAACTCTAAATTCTTGGCCACTACTTTTTTTCGGTAGCCCACCACATAAAAAAGCAGAAAGTACAAACCGTCGGAAAGTAGGTACAACACCCGAAACGGTAATTTGGAAACCATCCATAATAGCGGATAAACCAAAATATAAACTAGAAATTGCATGAATTAATTTTAGATTTGCAAATATAGACTAATTCAAACTTTTATTCCCCATGGGCAACATAGATGTAATTACCATAATACTGATAGCGGCCAACGTGATTATTTCATACAAAGGATTTCAGGATTATTCGTTTTTTGAAAAGTATAAGTTTAATGTGGGAGCGGTAAAGCGTGGTGAGCAGATCCGTATGTTCAGTTCGGGGTTTTTACATGCCGATACGCAGCATTTGCTGTTCAATATGCTAACACTCTACTTTTTCGCCGATGTGGTTATTGCGTTATTGAATACTACACAGTTCATTTTAATTTACCTCGGTAGTTTGTTGTTGGGGAATTTATTGTCGCTGTACTTCCATAAAAACGAATACCACTACAGTGCCGTTGGTGCGAGTGGGGCTGTGTCGGGCATCATTTATGCGGCTATATTATTGCGCCCCGGCATGAGCTTGTATTTGTTTTTTATTCCCATTCCTATTCCGGCGTATGTGTTTGGTATTGGTTATTTGTTATACTCCATTTATGGAATGAAAAATAGAATTGGAAACATTGGTCACGATGCGCATTTTGGTGGAGCCATTGGTGGTTACGTAATTACTTTGATTCTTTCGCCGTGGCTGCTCCAAACCAATTTGTTGATGGTGGTGTTGTTGGCCATTCCCATCGTTTTACTCTTTGTGTTGAAGAAAATGGGGAAGATGTAGGGATAAAAGGCAAATTCCAAATCCTAAATTCCATTATGGCACAGCAATTGAATTTACTACACTAAAGAGAACGGGTGCATTCGTTTAAACCGCCTGTTTTCAACGTTTTGAAACTTTTATAGTAAAATTTAAAAACAAAACCATCTGTTTTTAATGACAGATTGGCTTAGTATAATATATGAAGAAATCGAATATCATGAATCTTGACAGTTTGTCATTGCAGGAGTTTGACGAAAATGCAGAATTGATTCCGTTAATGACACCCGAAGATGAAGAAGCCATAAATAATGAAGAGTTGCCCGAAACCCTGCCAATTTTATCGTTGCGGAATACCGTGCTGTTTCCCGGGGTGGTAATTCCCATTACCGCCGGTCGCGACCAATCCATAAAACTGATTAACGATGCCAACAAAGGCGGAAAGGTAATTGGCGTAGTGGCCCAAAAGGACGAAAATGTAGAAAAACCTACTGCAAAAGACATCCACCCAACCGGAACCGTAGCCCGTATTTTAAGGGTTTTAAAAATGCCCGATGGCAACGTTACCGTGATTATTCAGGGTAAAAAGCGTTTTCAAGTGGCCGAGGTCATCACCGAAGAACCTTACATGAACGCTACCATAAGGGATATTCCCGAAGCTAAACCTGCACAAAAAAACAAGGAATTTAGTGCCATTATTGAGTCGATAAAGGATTTGGCGTTGGATATCATTAAGGAAAGCCCCAATATTCCAAGTGAAGCTTCTTTCGCCATAAAAAACATTGAAAGCAATTCGTTTTTGGTGAATTTTGTGTCTTCGAATATGAATCTTTCGGTAGATGAAAAGCAGGAACTTTTAGAAATCAACGATTTAAAAGAGCGCGCTTTGGCCACATTAAAATATATGAATGTGGAGTTCCAGAAATTGGAACTGAAAAACGATATTCAGTCGAAGGTGCAAATGGACATGAGCCAACAGCAACGTGAATATTTCTTGCACCAACAAATGAAAACCATTCAGGAAGAATTGGGCGGTGTAAGTCACGATACCGAAATTGAAGAAATGCGGATTGCGGCCAAAGAAAAAAACTGGGATGAAAAAGTGGCCAAACATTTTGAGAAGGAAATTGCCAAAATGCAACGCATGAATCCCCAGGTGGCCGAATATTCCATTCAACGAAACTATTTAGAGTTGTTTTTGGATTTGCCTTGGAACGAGTTTAGCGAAGATAAATTCGACCTAAAACGCGCCATGAAGATTTTAAATCGCGATCATTTTGGCTTGGAAGATGTAAAACGTCGCATCATTGAATATCTGGCGGTACTGAAACTGCGCAACGATATGAAATCGCCCATTTTGTGTTTGTACGGTCCTCCGGGCGTAGGTAAAACGTCGCTTGGGAAATCTATTGCCGAAGCTTTGGGGCGTGAGTACGTGCGCATGTCGTTGGGCGGATTGCGCGATGAGGCCGAAATTCGCGGGCACCGAAAAACGTACATTGGTGCCATGCCAGGCCGTATCATCCAAAGCCTAAAAAAAGCCGGCACATCAAATCCCGTATTTGTATTGGATGAAATCGATAAACTCTCCAATTCGCACCAAGGCGACCCATCGTCAGCGATGTTGGAAGTATTGGACCCCGAGCAAAATAGTGAGTTTTACGACAATTTCTTGGAAATGGGCTACGACCTTTCCAAAGTCATGTTTATCGCCACCTCAAATAGCTTATCGACCATTCAGCCGGCATTGCTCGACCGTATGGAAATCATAAACGTAACAGGCTACACCATTGAAGAAAAGGTTGAAATTGCCAAGCAGCATTTGTTGCCAAAGCAGTTGAAAGAGCACGGATTGTCTTCCAAAGATTTAAAAATTGGTAAGGCACAATTGGAAAAAATTGTTGAAGGCTATACGCGCGAATCGGGTGTTCGTGGTTTGGAAAAGCAAATTGCCAAAATGGTACGTTTTGCGGCCAAAAACATTGCGATGGAAGAGGAATACAACATCAAAGTAACTAACGAAGATGTTGTTGAAGTTTTGGGCGGGCCAAAATTGGAGCGCGATAAATACGAAAACAATAATGTGGCCGGAGTGGTAACAGGCTTGGCGTGGACACGTGTTGGTGGTGATATTCTATTTATCGAATCCATTTTATCAAAAGGAAAAGGCACGATGACCGTTACCGGAAACTTGGGTAAAGTGATGAAGGAATCGGCTACCATTGCCATGGAATACATCAAATCGAACGCTGAGGAATTCGGTATCGACCCAGCAGCATTCGATAAGTACAATGTGCATATTCACGTACCGGAAGGCGCAACACCAAAGGACGGCCCAAGTGCAGGGGTAACGATGTTAACCTCGTTGGTATCATTGTTCACACAGAAAAAAGTGAAGAAGAGCATCGCCATGACAGGCGAAATTACCCTACGTGGAAAAGTGCTTCCTGTTGGAGGTATCAAAGAAAAGATTTTGGCGGCCAAGCGCGCCAGAATCAAAGAAATTTTGTTGTGTGAAGATAACCGCCGCGATATCGAGGAAATCAAACCCGAATATTTAAAAGGTTTGACGTTCCATTATGTGTCCGATATGAGCGAGGTTATTAAAATAGCCCTTACCAACCAAAAGGTTAAAAACGCCAAAGACATATAAAAGTTTGCAGACTGTTTAAAAAAGTCGTCATTCTGAGCAAGTAAAGGAATCTTTAACAATCAAGTTGATGATTAAGAGGTTACTTCGAAATGTAAATTTCTCGTAATGCCGTTTACTAAACGCTTTTTTAAACAGTCTGTTTTTTTATATTCTAAAATAAAACATACTTGCTGCCGTTTTAAGATAGATTTACTTTCTTTGTGTTCGTAAATATGCTAAAACAATTCGTCTTATTTTTTTGCCTCATAGTAACCACTCTGGCTTCGGCACAGGTTGGGGGGGAGCACACCTATCAGTTTTTGAATTTGGTATCGTCGCCCCGTCAAGCAGCTTTGGGCGGCAAGGTGTTTACCAATGTGGATTACGATGTTACACAAGCCTTGTTTAACCCGGCGACCATTAATGTTGAAATGGACAACCAATTGGCGCTCAATTATACCAGCTATTTAGGGGGCATTGGTTACGGAACGGCGGCTTATGCTTATACGGTCGATAGACGCACACAAACTTTCCATGGCGGAATAACTTACATTAATTACGGCTCGTTTGAAGGCTATGATGAAGACGGCAATTCAACAGGAACGTTCAGCGGAAGCGAAACCGCGCTGTCATTGGGATACGCTACACAAATTGGCTATTCCGATTTTTATTTCGGTGGAAACTTAAAACTCATCACATCCAAATTAGAACAGTACGGTTCTTTTGGTGCGGCGGTAGATTTGGGTTTGATTTATATCAATGAAGCCCTCGATTTTAATGCGGCTTTGGTGGTTCGGAATCTGGGCTCGCAGATTACCACCTATGCTGGACTTAATGAATCTTTGCCTTTCGAGGTGGCTTTTGGGATGTCACAGCTTGTTGAAAACGTGCCCATCCGGTGGCATGTTACCTTAGATAATTTACAGGAATGGCCCATTTCCAGACCTAATCCGGCACGAACTACCAGTGATTTATCAGGAAATTCAACCGACGAAAAAATTGGGTTTATCGGCCAAGTAATTCGTCATACTATTGTTGGGGCTGAAATTTTCCCCGAAGGTGGATTCAATATCCGTTTGGGGTATAATTTTAGACGGGGCGAGGATTTACGAATTTTAGACCAACGAAACTTTTCTGGCCTTTCAGCGGGTATTTCCATAAAAATGAACAAAATGCGTTTTAGCTACACCCATGCCAAATATACCAGTGCGGCCAATTCGAATTTCTTCGGTTTGCAGATTGATTTACAGTAGCAGTAAAGTATTTAAAGTGCCTAAAGGTTTAAATGCCTAAAGTCCCCAAAAACGGATACTATATTTTAATGATATACATTTCAATTTTAACTTACTTTAAGTAATTTAGCACACTTAAGGCACTATGAAAATGAATAGAATTACCATTGCCATCGACGGGTTTTCGTCCACAGGAAAAAGTACGGTTGCCAAACAATTGGCTAAACATTTGGGCTACGTTTATGTGGACACGGGTGCGATGTACCGGGCGGTGACCTTTTATGCCATGCAAAATGGGTTGATCGATGCAGACGGTTTTAATGTGGAAGCCTTAGTAGGGCGTTTACCGGAAATTAACATCAACTTTAAGTTTAATGCTGAATTGGGCTTTGCTGAAGTGTATTTAAACGGAAAAAATATTGAGAAAAACATCCGAACTTTGGAGGTTTCAAGTTTCGTGAGCAAAGTGGCCGCCATTTCTGAAGTGCGTCAAAAATTGGTGGAACAACAGCAAAAAATGGGTGCCGATAAAGGTGTTGTGATGGATGGGCGCGATATTGGTACCGTAGTATTTCCCGATGCTGAGTTGAAACTGTTTATGACGGCCTCAGCTGAAACCCGTGCCCAACGCCGTTTTAAGGAATTGATTGACCGTGGTGATAAGGTGGAATACGAAGATGTTCTAAAAAACGTTAAAGAGCGCGATTATATTGATTCAAATCGAGAAGATTCGCCATTGGTAAAAGCAGATGATGCTATAGAAATCGATAACTCAAACATGACTTTGCAAGAGCAATTTGAAAAGATTCTTCAGTTGGTGAATATGATTGTAAAGAATTAGTTTTCAGTCTCAGTCTCAGTCTCAATGTCAGCTTTAACTTTTTCAACGTTTTTATACTTCTTATAAAGCGGAATGCGGTACGATAAAAAATAACTATATCCTACGCCTATACCGGTGCTGTCGTAAGTTTTTCCAAATCCGGGGATGTAAACATTTTGAAAATTGTTAGGTTCGGTTTCGTTGGCTTTTAGTTTCAATTGCGCGTTGAGCCCCATGTAAAGATTATTGAGCAATTCTACTTTAATCCCTAAAATGATTTCGACCCAAATGGCTGTTAACCCGCTAAAAGAATCACCGTCACTCGAAGTGAATTGCGGAGCCCAGTATTGGTCGGTATTATATACCGTAAAACTGTTCAAATCTTGGCTAAAACTGGCCGCGCCAATTCTAAATCCGGCGTAGATCATGTTGTCCATATCCAACCAATTTTCGTACATATTATAGTCAATACCAGCTTTAATGTAGGATCCTTTGCTGGTAATATCCAAATAATCGGTTATGGTGCTTTTTTCCTCAAAACCAATTTCTCCAGCCACATACAAGTCGCGTTTTAAACGGTAATCGCCTTGTATTTCAAAACCGGCATACTCATCGTCAAAAGACGAACGAATCAATTTCCCGAAATCCCCGCCAATTCTTAGTCCGTATTTCAATTTAACTCTTGAGGTATCGGTTTCAACGCTGGCAATAGTGTCATTTTGAGCGCTAACCGATACATTAAAAAGTATAATGGCGAAAAGGCTACTAATGCGTAATATTAAAGTGCGTTGTGGTTTCATCTTCTACAGATTGGTTATCGGTTAAGGGCTGTCTGGAAAGCATCCAGTTATCGTCATCGGGTTCAATGGTTAAGGTCACGTTTTTAAACACGGTTTTGTAACCGCAGGCACGCGAAACGAACACTTGCTCGCGGCTGTAATTGATGGTGATTACATCTGGATTGCCGTCAATAAAATCGTCGCTATCATCTTCCTCCGTACCGTTATCGTTAATTTCTGCTTCTTTAAAAAGCACAAATTGGGTGGTGTTGGCATCGGTTTTTAAAGGAAGCAACACAGTTGAAGCACTAACAAAGCCGTAGCCCGGTAGTATCGATTCGTTGTCTGTTCCGCCAATAACCAAACCGAAAACATTTTTAGGGTTATCGTTGTTGCTGGCATCCAAAAAATCGATGATTAAATGTGGGGTAGTGGGCGTGCTTGCGGGACAAATATCGTCGCGCTCGCAACTTATCGATAGAACTGCAATAAGTAATGTGGGGATGATTAGAATTTTAAAGTATTTCATGTGTTGTAAAATCAATTATCGGCGTTCTAAAAGCACCACGTTTTCAACATGGAAGGTTTGCGGAAACATATCTACCGCTTGCGTTTTTACTACTTTGTAATCGGCATCCATCAACGCTAAATCGCGTGCTTGTGTAGCACTGTTGCAACTCACGTAAACCACGCGTTTCGGAGCAATATTCAAAATTTGTTGTACCACATCTTTGTGCATGCCGTCACGTGGCGGATCGGTAATAATCACATCAGGTTTACCGTGTTTTTTAATAAACTCCGCATTGAAAACATGTTTCATATCGCCCACAAAAAAGTCAACGTTATTTATGCCATTTAATTGTGCATTTTCTTTGGCTGCCGAAATCGCATCGGGCACGGCTTCAACACCAACCACTTTTTTAGCTTTTTTGGCCACGAATTGCGCAATGGTTCCGGTGCCGGTGTACAAATCGTAAACCAGTTCGTTTCCGGTTAAATTGGCAAAATTTCGGGTTATTTTATAGAGTTCGTAAGCCTGTTCGGAATTGGTTTGATAAAACGATTTGGCGTTGATTTTAAATTTCAAGCCTTCCATATCTTCAAAAATATGGTCGTTGCCTTTGTAGCAAATTACCTCTTGGTCGTAAATGGTATCGTTGCCTTTTTCGTTGATCACGTAAAGTAACGAAGTTATTTGCGGAAATTCTTCAGCAATAAAATCGAGCAGCAGTTCCCGTTTGGTTTTATCATCTTTAAAAAACTGAATGAGCACCATCACATCGCCTGTGGTTGAGGTACGAATCATCATGGTGCGCAGTAAACCAGATTGGTTTCGGGTGTTGAAAAATTCTAAGTCGTTATCAATGGCAAACTGCTTTACGGCATTCCTAATCGCGTTGGAGGGATCTTCCTGTAAATGGCATTTTTTAACATCCAGAATTTTATCCCACATGCCTGGAATATGGAAACCTAGCGCATTTTTATCGCCCAAATCTTTTCCCGACTGAATTTCATCAAGCGTTAACCAACGGCTATCGCTAAACGAAAATTCCATTTTATTTCTATAAAAATATTGTTTTTCCGAACCTAAAATAGGCGTAACTTCGGGCAGCTCAATATGGCCAATGCGGGTAAGGTTGTTGGTGACTTCCTTCTGTTTGTAAAACAATTGGTGCTGGTAGGCCATGTGTTGCCATTTACACCCACCGCAGGTGCCAAAATGTTCGCAAACGGGGTCGGTACGCTTTTCCGATAGTTTATGAAAAACAGTTGCTTTGCCCTCGTAGTAAGCCTTCCGTTTTTTGAATGTTTGCACATCAACCACGTCGCCCGGCACGGCATTGGGCAAAAATACCACTTTTCCGTCGGGTGCTTTAGCAATGGTTTTTCCTTTCGCTCCGGCATCAATCACTTCCAGATGCTCAAAAATTTGTTTTCTCGATTTTTTTCTTGGCATGCTGCAAAAGTAATGAAACGAGCATTAAAAAATTTTAAAAATTGATTCATCATTGATGATGTTTAAAATTTTTAATGAGAGAACGGAGTAAAGCGAAGTGGTTGTACACGTTGTGAATTTTATAATTGTTTTAATATCAGATAATTATTAAAATTTAAGCATGTAAAAGGATTTGCTATTTGCGATTAACGAATCATGATTTTTTTAGTTGCTGTTATGCAGGAAAAACAACAGCTTGGGAAACAAAATATTTTATAAAGCAAGTAATATTTAGTAATTTGCAGCCTCTAAAGGATGATTTCTCTCCCACGCTGCTTTTTCGTCCCGCTCGGGATCCCGAAAGAATAAAGGTATAGAAGGAATGGTTATTTTTTCAATATAAAACTTTATTAAAATGGCTGTTTTAGACCAATTGACTTCGCAACAGGCGATAGATTTAGAAAACAAATATGGCGCACACAATTACCACCCATTGCCCGTGGTGTTGGCCAAAGGCAAAGGCGTTTATGTTTGGGATGTTGAGGGCAAAAAATATTACGATTTTTTATCGGCGTATTCGGCGGTAAACCAAGGGCATTGCCACCCCAAAATTGTAAATGCGATGGTGGAACAAGCCCAAACGTTAACATTGACCTCGCGTGCATTTTATAACGATATGCTGGGGAAGTTTGAAAAGTTTGCTTGCGAATTTTTCGGTTTCGATAAATTATTGCCCATGAATACCGGTGCCGAAGCTGTAGAAACCGCACTTAAAATTTGCAGAAAATGGGCTTACGAAGTAAAAGGCATCGACGAGAATGAAGCCGAAATAGTGGTTTGCGAAAATAATTTCCACGGGCGTACCACCACGATCATTTCATTTTCGAATGATCCCGTGGCACGAAAAAACTTTGGGCCATACACCAAAGGCTTTATAAAAATTGAATATGATAATTTAGAAGCTTTGGAAACCACATTGAAAGAAAATCCCAATGTAGCTGGGTTTTTGGTGGAACCCATCCAAGGGGAAGCCGGGGTTTATGTGCCCAGCGAAGGATACCTTTCAAAAGCTAAAGCCCTTTGCGAAAAATACAACGTATTATTTATCGCAGATGAAGTACAGACGGGCATAGCCCGCACCGGAAAATTATTGGCGGTGAACCACGAAAACGTAACGCCCGATGTTTTAATCCTCGGGAAAGCTATTAGCGGTGGGGTATATCCTGTATCGGCAGTTTTGGCCAATGATGACGTTATGGGAGTTATCAAACCCGGAAACCATGGCAGTACTTTTGGAGGGAATCCCGTGGCAGCCGCTGTGGCTATGGCGGCTTTGGAAGTAATTCGCGATGAAGATTTAGCCGAAAACGCCCATGTTTTGGGTGAATTGTTCAGAAGTGAAATGAATAAATACATTCAAACCAGCAATATTGTTAACCTGGTTCGGGGCAAAGGTTTGCTCAATGCCATCGTCATCAATGATGATGAAGACAGCGATACCGCTTGGAACATCTGTTTGGCACTAAGGGACAATGGCTTGTTGGCCAAACCCACCCATGG
>CAZZDI010000098.1:0-10048 GCA_964653155.1 uncultured Flavobacteriaceae bacterium
CCAATTTGCGCACAGCTACCAACAGTGGCCCAAGTATCAACCATAGTGCCTTCATCCACATAAGCCCCAATATTTACGTAGCTGGGCATTAAAATGGTTCCGGCCGAAATGTAAGCGCCGTGTCGAGCTACAGCATGTGGTACCACACGGATACCTTTTTCTTGGTAACCGGTTTTTAATGGAATTTTATCATGAAATTCTAACGGGCCACATTCAATGGTTTCCATTTTTTGGATGGGGAAATACAGCACAACGCCCTTTTTTACCCATTCGTTAACCTGCCATCCATCATTTGTTGGTTCGGCAACACGTAATTCGCCTTTGTCTAAAAGGTCAACCACTTTTCTAATGGCGGCAACGGTGCTTTCTTCTTTCAGTAGGTCTCTATTGTCCCACGCTTTTTCTATGATTTGCTTTAACTCTGTCATCTAAAATAAATTTTCAGCAAATATAAGGGGTATCATTTAAAATGGGAAAATAACGGCGAACAATAACCAGATTAAATGTAAAAAAAGAAACATTCTGAGTCTGTTTTTTAAAGGGCGAAATGCGCATTTTAACTTTTCGTCTGTGGTATGTCTGGATGAAATGCAGAAAAACATGCGCTTTGTCGGTAAAAAAAGCATTTGCACTGTTTGTCGATAAAAAAAAGTCATTGTTCTTATAAACGAAAATACGGGTTTGTACAACTAATTTTTTGTGAGCAGGGCTTGGTGCGGATATATATTTGAACCATCAAACAACAAGAAATAATGAAAACCAATCTTTACATATTAATCGTTTTTTTATTAACAGTTACTTTAGGAAACGCTCAAGATGCTGAGAAAGTTGCCACTTTAGAAACAGCTAAAACTGTTACTGTAGAAAATAACGATACTGTAAATAACGATTTGTTGATTGATGCTGCCGAGCTTAAAGAAGCTGTAGCGCGTTCATCTAGCGATATCAGAATCTATTTAAACCGTCAAAGAAAAGTAGGTAACATTACTTTAGTGTTTCCTAAAATCAATAAAGCGGTAAAGGCTTAATTAAAAAGGAATTCAAATTCAATATTAATATTTAAGGTTAAATTTTGTGAGGGAAAGGCTGTCTGCAAAGGCAGCTTTTTTTGTTGCGCTTTATAATGTTACCTTTGCAGAAAGAAACTATGGCACGTATTTTAGCACTCGATTTTGGTACCAAACGAACAGGAATAGCTGTAACCGACGAACTGCAAATTATCGCTTCGGGCTTAACCACTGTAAATACCAAAGAACTTCTTTCATTTTTAAAAGACTACCTTTCAAAAGAACAAGTTGAACTATTTTTAATTGGAGAGCCCAAGCAAATGGATAATACAGAGTCTGAAAGCGAAAAGTACATAAAACCATTTATAGAGAAGCTTCAAAAAGAATTTCCTGAAATTCCAATTAAAAGGGAAGACGAGCGCTTTACTTCAAAAATGGCCGTGCAGACCATGATCGATAGCGGACTAAAGAAAAAGCAGCGGCAAAACAAGGCTTTGGTTGACGAAATTAGTGCCACACTCATTCTGCAAAGCTACCTGTATTCTAAATAAACTAAAGAACCCGTTGTGCATTTTGAAAAAAATCGTCAATTCGAGTGGGTTTTTCGATTGAAATGAGAAAAATTTGTATCGAGAATTAAGATTTTGGTAGCCAAAAAGTTCTCGATACAATTTTTTAAGCTCCGCTCAGGTATCTTCAATCAAAATATATTTTGATTTCAATAATCTCAAAATCACTCGAACTGACGTTTAAATTAAATTTTATGTTCAAAATACACAACGGGTACTAAAGAATAAAATTCCGTTAAATAGGATGCCAAAATAATAAGAGTTGTATTTTTGCATTTCTAATAAAAAAAGAATGATTTTACCCATAGTTGCTTACGGCGACCCCGTTTTAAAAAAGGTGGCGACCCATATAGATGCCGATTACCCAAAACTTAGCGAGTTAATTGACAACATGTTCGAAACCATGTACAATGCCTACGGCGTTGGTTTGGCGGCGCCGCAAATTGGTTTGCCCATTAGGTTGTTTTTGGTGGATACCACGCCGTTTTCGGAAGATGAAGATTTATCGGAAGAAGACCAAAAAGCCCTCGATGGTTTTAAACGTGTATTTATCAATGCCGAAATTATTGAAGAAGAAGGCGAGGAGTGGGCGTTTAACGAAGGCTGTTTAAGTATTCCGGATGTTCGCGAAGATGTGTTCAGAAAACCAAAGATCACTATCGAGTACCTCGATGAAAATTTTCAGCCCAAAAAAGAAACTTTTGATGGTTTGATTGCCCGCGTTATCCAACACGAGTACGACCATATTGAGGGCGTTTTGTTTACCGATAAGCTATCAACTTTAAAAAAACGTTTGATAAAAGGACGATTGGGAAACATTTCAAAAGGTAAAATTAAGGTGGATTACCGCATGCGTTTTCCGGCTATGAAAAAGAAAAGATAACATTTGCAAAACATCAATAAACAGTTGATATTTGTGCCTTTCAAAAAATAAAATATGAGTTTAGAAAAAGTCATTTCAATTTCAGGAAAACCTGGATTATACAAATTAATAACCCAAACCCGTGCTGGTTTTGTGGCCGAATCTCTATTGGATAACAAGCGCATTTCGGTAAGTGTACAGAATAATGTGAGCGTTTTAAGTGAAATAGCCATTTATACACTGAACGAAGAAGTACCGCTAAGGGACGTTTTTGAAAAAATAAAGGAAAAGGAAAGTGGACAACCATCAAGCGTTGGTCCTAAGGATAGTAAAGATAAGCTGGAAGAATACTTTTTTGAAGTGTTGCCAGAATACGATGAAGACCGTGTTTATGCCAGCGATATTAAAAAAGTATTGCAATGGTACAACTTATTGCAAAAGCACGATATGCTTAACGACTTAAGCGAAAAAGAAACCGTAAGTGAGTCGGCAGACGAAGAAGAATAGAACATGATAGACTGAAAAAACCTCCTTTTTAGGAGGTTTTTTTATGCACAAAATTTAAAGCGTTTTAAAAAAAGCTTTTATGAATCGCCACGAAAAAAGCGATTGCATAATTTTAAGCTCTTCCCAAAAGTTAGATTCTTCATCCAAAAACCTAAAAATGATTTTTGGATGATTTTTTTTATAAAATTGCTCGAACAGCCATTCGCCTTTGTGGTTGTTGTCTTTTAGTACTTTTAAAAATACTTTATCGTAGAATCGAAACCGCCTTTTAAAAAGTCCTTTTGAGGGCGTGCTGTTCAACTTTAAATTTTCAATAATGATGGACACTTTCTTTTCAGTATGCTTAAAAGAATAGCCCGTTGAGGGTTTAACCCAGCCGCCGCCAGTGCCAATTTTTGTAACATGGTTGGTGTTGAATTTGTAAAACGGGAAAGTGGTCATGGGGATTTGTCCCGTTTCGGTTTCGGAGATGGAGAAGTTGCTAATCTTCAAACAGTCTCGAATGTACTTTTCAATAAAACCATCATAAGTGCTTTCGGAAACTAGGTGCTCGGTAAAGTAAGTGAATTCGATTAAGGCTTCATTTTTAGAAAATGGCAAAACGTAAGTGAAGGTAGTTTGCTCGCCGTCTTTCAGCCTAAAGTCCATCATGGTAAACGTTTTTTCATCAAAAAAATCTTTTTCAGTTTTGATTATCCACCCTTTAAAATGTTGGGTTAACGAAATATGTTTTCTTGAATTTTTATAAAACGATTCAGGAATTCGGCTATCGAAAACATGGCTTCCCGAATAGCTGTTGTTTTCTGTTGTAACAATTGGATTTTTTTGGGCTTGGATTGATGATACGGTTTCAGTTATAAATTGAAAATGGGGGTGTTTGTCGAGTTGCTTTTTAGCTTCAATGTAAAAATCAATGGCTCGAACAGATTTGTATTTATAGGGTTTCAGTTGTAATGAAATGCATCTATTTGAAGTAATAACTTTAGCTTTTGTCCAAGATTTAGAAACGATATTGTTCCAATTTGAAGGTTCGGTTTCCCAAAAGCTCCAAGTTTTGTCGTTGTTGTTTTTTTTAGAAGGGTCAATCAGTGCGATTCGTTTTTTATAAAAAAAAGCATCTTCGCTCATTTTTAATGCCAGTTGGAGTCCGGCCAATCCGCAGCCAATAATAATATAATCGAAATGGGCGTACTGCTCCATTCTAGGAATTATTTTTTGAAATATTTAAAAGGTACGAAAAGCATTCCGAAGCACTCGCCATCTTTTTTTCCTAAATGTTTATGGTGCATTTTATGGGCGCGCCTAACACCACGGGCGTACCAATTGTTGGCGTTTCTAAATAATTTGAAGCGTTGATGGATAAATATATCATGAACCAAAAAATAGGTGGCTCCGTAGGCGAAAATGCCCAAACCAATGGGCAGACAAAACCAAACGTTTTCATAGCCCCAGAGGTAAAAACAAACAATACTTACAGCGGCATAAAACAGAAAAAAAGCATCGTTGCGCTCAAACCAACTATCGTGGTCTTTTTTATGGTGGTCTTTGTGCAGATGCCATAAAAACCCGTGCATAATGTATTTATGGGTAAACCACGCCATAAACTCCATAAAACAAAAGGTTCCTAAAAAAATCAATATCCAATAAATAACCTGCATAGCTATAATTTACAATAAATTTAATTGATATTTTACGTAACTGCGCATTAACAGTTCGATTTTTTTGGGATTTGAAACCCGAATTCTGGAGTCTTTTATTTTTAAGGCAGGAGTTCGGTTTAGTTTTTTTAGCAACTGATTGTAATAGCGATACGCCATAAATACCCCAAACTTAGCTTCTATAGGGAGTTTTTTTATGCCGCTTAAACCTTTTTTGAAATCCGCTTCAATATCGTCAATAATATTTTGTTTACTTGCTTCATCAAGATTTTTTAAATCGGTATTGGGAAAGTATGTGCGGTCCAGCCCCTCAAAATCGGCTTTTAAATCTCGTAGAAAATTTACTTTTTGAAAAGCCGAGCCCAAAGCCATAGCTGTTTCTTTAAGTTCGTCATATTTTTGCTGGTCTCCTTTCACAAAAACTTTTAGGCACATTAGCCCAACCACATCGGCCGATCCATAAATATAAGCTTTGAATTCTTCTTCAGAAAGGTAAGTGGATTTGTGCAAATCTTGCCGCATGCTTTTAATAAAGGCATCCACTAAACTTTTGTCGATGTTGTATTTATGGTACGTATGCTGAAAGGCGTTTAAGATAGGGTTTAGGCTGATTTTGTTTTCTAAGGCCAATTCTAAATCGTCCGAAAATCGATTAAAAAGCATTTCTTTCGGATAGTCGTGAAATGAATCGACAATTTCATCTGCAAATCTCACAAAACCGTAAATGTTGTAAATATCGTTTCTAATGGTTTTGTACAACATTTTAGTGGCCAACGAAAACGAGGTGCTGTAGGTTTGCGTTACCAATTTACTGGAGCGGTACGATACGGTGTCGAATAAAGCTTTCATGCTAAAACGGGATGGTGTTTGGTTATTAAATCGGCTACTAATTTTCCTGAAATTAAAGAGGGCGGCACTCCTGGGCCGGGAACCGTTAATTGCCCGGTAAAAAATAAGTTCTTTACTTTTTTGCTTTTCAGTTTTGGTCTTAAAAATGCGGTTTGCAATAGGGTATTGGCCATGCCATAAGCATTTCCTTTGTATGAATTATAATCTTTCACAAAATCGTTCACGCAAAAGCTTTCCTTAAAGATAATATCTTTTTCAACACTTTGGGAAGTTAAATTTTCAAAGCGTGTGATTATTTTGTTAAAATAGGCTTCTCTTAGTTCTGGTGTGTCATTTAAACCTGGAGCAAGAGGAATTAAAAAAATGCCAGCTTCCTTGCCATCTGGAGCAGTGCTTTTATCGGTTATACTGGGGAAACTGGCATAGAACAATGGGTTTTTTGGCCATTTTGGATTATCGTATATAGCTTCAGCATGGGTGTCAAAATCCACATCAAAAAATAAAGTGTGGTGGTTAACATTCTTTAGTTTTTTATTGAAACCAACATAAAACAGCAGAGAAGAGGGAGCGAACGTTTTTCTTTCCCAATAGCCTTCAGAATACTGCCTGTGGGCTTTATCCAAAAGGGTTTCGCTGTGATGGTAATCGGCACCGCTCACCACAATATCTGAAAGAAATGTTTTTCCGTTGGACATCACTCCTGTAGCTTTGCCATTATCTACGATAATTTTATCGATAGGGTTTTGGGTTTTGATTTTTACACCGAGTTCCAACGCTAGTTTTTCAAGTGCCAAAATAACTTGGTACATGCCCTTTTTAGGATGAAAGGTGCCGAGTCCAAAATCTGCATAATTCATAAAATTGTAAAAGGAAGGAGTATCGCTGGGTTTAGCGCCCAAGAATAAAACAGGGAATTCCAATATTTTAACCAAACGTTCGTTTTTAAATTCTTTTCGAACGTCTTTTTTAATGGTGCTAAAAAATTGGTTCAGTTTTTTAACGGTTACGGGAGTTATTAATTCTAGGGGAGAAACGCCCGGGTTGTAAACCAAATCTTTTATGGCAATATTGTAGTTGCTTTCGGCTTCGTTAATGAATTTGTAAAGTTGTTTTGAGCTTCCGGGTTCTTCCTTTTCAAAGGCGGCGGCAATTTTTTCAATTGTATCCTCAATGGTGATGTAATCGTTCTTTCCGAAGTAAACACTATAGGCCGGATTGAGTTTTTCTAAAGTATAAAAATCTGAAGGTTTTTTGTTGAAATCAGCAAAGAAGCGTTCGAATACATCGGGCATCCAATACCAAGTGGGGCCAATATCAAATGTAAAACCTTCCTTTTTTAATTGTCGTGCTCGACCACCAATGGTGTCGTTCTTTTCAAAAATGGTAACATCGTAACCGGCTTGTGCCAAGTAGCAAGACGCAGCCAATGCTGAAAATCCAGAGCCAATTATGTTTGCTTTTAATTTCATTGTTCAACAAATATAATTAAAAGTTAAACAAAAAGGAAATTTTAAACCGTTTTAACTAAATCTTCAATGGAATTAAAAATAGTGATTTTTTCAGGAAGGCTATTTATATCAGTTTCTTTGAATTTTTTTCCGAGTAAAAGAAAGTCGGTATGTTCTTGTTTCAGTAGTAATTCGTTGAATCGGAGAAGGTAGTTCTGAATATCTTGGGTTTCGGGGTAAATGGTAAAGTAGGAAATAAAAGTGATGCTGCTGAAGAATTCCAGAACGCCCAACAAGCTGTCCATAGGCACGCTTTCTCCCAAAAATATGGTATGGTAACCCTTGCTGCGCAATTGATAATTGATAAAAAGTAGACCAATATCATGGATTTCATTTTCAGGCAAAAACAGTACAAAAGTTTTTGAATCTGGTCGTGGTTCTAAAATTTGAAGCCTTTCAATGTTCAGAAGGATTTTTTGTTTTATGTGAATAGATAAAAAATGCTCGTGTGCCGGTGTTATCGTGTTGGTTTGCCACAAAATTCCTATTTCATCAAGTAATGGAAGGAATACCTTATAAAAAATATCACTAAAACTTTGCGTTTCCAAAAGACTATTATAGGTGCTGTAAAATAAGGCCTGGTCAAAATTAATCATTGCCATTTTTAGGGCGTTGATGGCGTGGTCTTCAACTTTAGACCTTGAGGCTATTTCTCTTACCTTAATAGGAATTTCGGCTTCGCCCAGTTTTGCAATTTTGGATATTTTTAACCCGTTGTTGTTGAGATAAGAAATATTGAGCAGTTTTTGAAGACTGGCTAAATTGTAGCTTCTTATATTGGTGTCGGTGCGGTTTGGACTTAAAAGCTGATAGCGTTTTTCCCAAATCCGAATGGTGTGCGCTTTTATCCCGCTAAGGTTTTCTAAATCCTTTATGCTAAAATCAACCTTTATATTGTTCATGGATAATTTATTTGCATTAAACAAAATTAAGCATAAATATCAAAACTATACAGAGAATGATGGTAAAAAAAGATTGAAATAAGGAAAAAAAGGTCTTTGTGTAGCCATGTACAAGTGCGCACGAGAAGATTCGAACTTCCACATCCTAAACGGATACTGGCCCCTCAAGCCAGCGCGTCTACCAATTCCGCCACGTGCGCTTTAAAAATACAATTTGTAAGTATTCTACGGGGCAAATATAAATATAATTATAGCTTATCCAATGGGGTTCTAATTGAAAAAACGATAAAAAATGCACTAATCTGGCTCCTGAAGCCTTAAGTCTGTTAAATAGGGGTGTTTTTGTTGGTTTGTTTGGTTTCGGTACTGTTCTTTGTACGGGTTTTCCCTGTATAGAAAGCATTATTTAACGATTTTAAGTGAAGATTTTCTTTTGATTAATTCGGGCAGTAATATAACATGTTTTTCAGATGTCATTTTTGCATTTGAACTGACTTCATCTAAGAATATTTTGGCCGAAATCTTTCCTAATTCCAATGGCGATTGGTTTACAGATGTTATTGAAAGTTCCATAAATTTAGAAAAGGGCTCGTTGCTGAACCCCACTACGCAGATATCTTCTGGTACTTTAAGGCCGTGTGCCTTTATTTCTTGAATGGCGCCAAGGGCAAGAAAATCGTGGGCGGCAAATATGGCGTCTGGTGGTGTTTTGCTTTTAAGTATTTGTTTGGTTGTTTTTCGCCCGTCTTCAACCGTGTAAGGAGTGTCTATTACCAATTTCGGGTCAAACTTTATGTTGTGGTCTTTCAAAGCTTGTTTATAGCCCAAATACCTGTTTTTAAATATTTCGAGCTGGTGGTTATTGGTAAAATGTGCGATTCGTTTACAGCCTTGCTCAATTAAATGGGTGGTGGCCATATAGCCTCCTTTAAAATCATCAATGGTGACAGAGCTAACGCCTTTTATGTCTTTTTTTCGGTCGAAGAAAATAAACGGAACATTTTTGGTTGCAAGCTCTTGAAATACTGTGGTGTTATCGGTTTTGGAATTGGAGATAGACATGAAAATACCGTCAACCTGCATGTTTAGTAACGAATGGATGGTTTCGACTTCTAAATGGGCTTTGTCGTATGTTTGGCAAATAATAACATGGTAGCCCTTGGGGTTTAACGCTTCTTGGATGCCCCGAATGGCCGAACCAAAAAAATCGGTATCGATCCAGGGTACTATTACACCCACATTGTAGCTTTTTCCACTTTTTAGGGCTTTGGCAAAAATATTTCCTCTGTAGCCCATTTCTTGAGCTGTTTTGTTGACTAAATTATAGGTTGATTTGCTTACTTTATCGGGGCCATTAAGCGCCCTTGAAACCGTGGCGGAAGAAATATTTAGCTTTTTCGCAATATCATAGATTGTTGTTTTTTTTGTCATCAATAGGTCTTTAGCAAAAAAAGGTAATTAAAATTAACTGAAGTTTTATTGAAATCATCCTGTGGTGTCGTGATACATATTTGAAAGCAAGCTTTGGTTTTAAATCATGATTAATTGCTCAATACTTCTAGTAGGAACCATTAAGTTGCATTTTCAATTCCTGTACATTTTTTAGTTAAGTAATATCAAAAAAAAAACCAAGAGTTCTCTAAAAATAAACAAGCCTTTTCAAATAGCAGGTTTTACCAGGGCCTGTTTTATAGTGGCCAATAGGGAGTTGGCTAAAATTCTAGTCCTGGCTCTGCCAAGCCTTTTATAGATGTTCGCAAACCACAAGTTGTGTTAACAATTTATGAACCTTGTTTTACCATCAATTTATTTTAAATTAACTTTTCTTAGTACGAATATAAATATATTTATAGGTTTATTGCAATAGGGGTTTGATTTTATTTAGGATTAGACGCTACGGCTCAAGTACACGGTTTTCAGAATTAAGATTGTTCTATTTCCTAAATCTACAATCCTACTGCCTAAAAGTATAATGGTACACTTATATATACAGCTATCTTTGTGTCATAATAATAACATAAAAAACAAAGCATTATGGAAACAACAAAATGGACAATAGATCCAGCACATAGCGAAATTATATTTAAAGTAAAACATTTAATGATTTCTAACGTAAAAGGAGCGTTTAAAACCTTCCAAGGAACCATAGATGGCGAAGATTTTACAAAAGCAACCATTTCGGCAAA
>CAZZDI010000099.1:0-9740 GCA_964653155.1 uncultured Flavobacteriaceae bacterium
GATTGAGAGATGGCCTGTATGGAGAGAAGAACACAAAACAGAGATGTGCAGGCCTTTAATGAAATAGCAACCGTTTTCATAATAGGTTAAATAATTTTGGTTTGGGACTAATTATTTTACGGTTCAAATATATAAAAAAATCCATGAAACGCAAAAAAAATCGATAAAATGAATTTTTTAACATGAATTTACTTTGTTTGGTGTAATGATTGGGGTTAATTTTGAGTGAATAAATAGTAATTTTATATTAGTCATTTTGCTTGAAGGATAGAAGCTTTTTTAAAATGCTAATCTAAATTTCCCAAATAGATTTTCTTCATTTTTCTATGTATCCAAAAAAATGTGATTTACAATCAAAAATCGAAAATTATACTTTATATTCGATGTTTTAAATAACACGGCCATTGTTACTATTTTTTACGTGCTAATTTATCTGTGAATTTAATAGGGTACTTGTAGTGTAAAAAGTTTAAATGTCTGTAAGTTAATTTGTTAAAAAGGGTGTAGAGCGATTTTTTAAGAACCGAAAAAAGATTAAGTCTGAAAAATAGTGAAATTTTAAGTTAAATCCCTTATTTTTGCGTAATCGATTACACAATCAATATATAAACAATTTTTAAATTATGAAAAACTATGATATGCGTTATGCTTCAGGTCCGGAAGCTGTAAAAAAATACGATACCCAGCAACTGCGCGACGAATTTTTAATTCAAAATTTGTTTAAAGAAGATGGTATAGAATGGGTTTATACACATTACGATAGGTTTATGGTGGCCGGTGTAGTACCGGTAAAGAAAGCGGTGGAGTTAGAAACCATTGATCCTTTAAAATCATCTTTCTTTTTAGAAAGAAGAGAAATGGGAATCATAAATATAGGCGGTGCCGGAACCATTACGGTTGATGGAACGGTTTACGACATAGACCATAAAGAAGCACTGTACATAGGGCAGGGCAATAAAGCGGTTTCTTTTTCGAGCAACTCGGCAGACAAGCCAGCTCAGTTTTATATCAACTCAACACCGGCGCACAAAGCTTTTCCCAACAAAAAAATAGGAACAGATGATGTTGAGGTTATCGAATTGGGATCGCCCGAAACGGCCAACGCCCGTACCTTAAGAAAATACATAGTAAACAGTGTTGTAGATGTTTGCCAACTTCAAATGGGTATGACCTCAATAAAAACAGGAAGTAGCTGGAATACCATGCCGGCCCACGTGCACGACCGTAGAATGGAAGTGTATCTTTACTTTGAGGTGCCTGAAGATCAAGCCGTTTGCCACTTTATGGGGCAGCCCACCGAAACACGCCACATCTGGATGGCCAATAACGAAGCCGTAATTTCACCACCATGGTCTATCCACTCGGGCTCTGGTACAAGTAATTACAGTTTTATTTGGGGTATGGCCGGAGAAAATTTAGATTATGGCGATATGGATGTATGTAAAATAAACGAATTAAGATAATTCAGAAAAACAATAAAAAATCAATGGATTTATTTGATTTACAAGGAAAAACAGCATTAATAACTGGAGCCACCCACGGTTTAGGTATGGCCATGGCCATGGGGCTTGGTAAGGCTGGAGCTACTTTGGTGGTGAATGGCGCTTCGTCTCAAGAAAAGCTAGATAAGGCCGTAGCCGAATACAAATCGGCAGGTTTTGAAGCACACGGTTATCTTTTTGATGTGACCAATGAAGCCCAAGTGATCGAGAATATTAAAAAAATAGAAACTGAAGTTGGCCATATTGATATTTTGGTAAACAACGCCGGAATTATAAAAAGAACACCTCTGGAAGATATGGAGGTTGAAGATTTCGAGCAGGTTTTAAAGGTTGATTTGGTGAGCCCGTTTATCGTGTCCAAACACATAGTAAAAGGCATGATTTCACGTGGCGGCGGTAAAATCATCAATATTTGTTCGATGATGAGCGAATTGGGCAGAAATACCGTAGGAGCCTATGCTGCAGCAAAAGGCGGCTTAAAAATGCTTACCCGAAACATGGCAACAGAATGGTCTAAACACAATGTTCAGGTTAACGGCATTGGGCCGGGCTATTTTGCAACCAGCCAAACCGCACCAATTCGTGTTGATGGGCACCCGTTTAACGATTTTATTGTTGGAAGAACCCCGGCAGGCCGTTGGGGCGATCCAGAGGACCTACAAGGGGCTACCATATTTTTATCATCAAAGGCCAGTGATTTTGTAAGCGGACAAATAGTATATGTTGATGGAGGGATTTTGGCAACCATTGGAAAACCCGCAAACGAAAACTAAATCAAATTAATTTCACCAATTATAAAAAATGAGCAAGCCGTTTATTCACGATAATTTTTTGCTAGAAAATAAATACGCTGAAGAATTATATCACGATTATTCAAAAAACCAACCCATAATAGATTACCACAACCACTTACCGCCCCAGCAAATAGCAGAGGACAAAACCTTCAACAATATTACCAATGTTTGGATTAATGGCGACCACTACAAGTGGCGCGCCATGCGAACCTTGGGCGTTAACGAAAAGTTCATAACCGGTGATGCTTCCGATAAGGACAAGTTTTTAAACTGGGCCAAAACGGTGCCTTACACCATGCGTAATCCGTTGTACCACTGGACGCACATGGAACTTACCCGATATTTTGGCATTACCGATTTGTTGAATGAGAAATCGGCCGAAAAAATATGGGACATCACCCAAGAAAAGTTGAATTCAGATGGGTATAGCTGTAGAGGTTTGCTTAAAAAAGTGAATGCCGAATTGGTGTGCACCACCGAAGACCCATTGGATACTTTGGAATACCACCAACAATTGGCCAAGGAAGATTTTGGTGTTAAAGTGAGTACCGCTTTCAGGCCGGACAAGGCGATTTTAATTTCGGCTGATGGTTATATTGGTTATTTGTCTTCTTTAGGAAAAGTGTCGGGAGTTGAAATCAATTCGTTTTCAACGTTGAGCGAGGCTTTAAGAAACAGAATCCAATATTTCCATGATAACGGATGCCGTTTGTGCGACCATGGTTTAGATCAAATATATTTTGAAAACTACACCGAAAACGAAGTTAATGCCATTCTTCAAAAGAAACTTTCAGGAAAAGATATTTCGAATGAAGAGGCGTTGAAATTCCAAAGTGCCGTATTGGTTTTCTTGTGTGAAACTTACCATGAATTTGGTTGGGTACAGCAATTCCATTTAGGGGCTTTAAGAAATAATAATGCCCGTATGCACCGCATTTTAGGGCCAGATACAGGTTGGGATTCTATTGGAGATTATCCGCAAGCGCAAAAGCTTTCGGCCTTCCTTAATGCTTTGGATAGTAAAGATAAATTAACAAAAACCATTATTTATAACCTTAACCCAGCCGATAACGAGGTCATGGCCACGATGATCGGAAACTTTAACGATGGCAGCGTTAAAGGTAAAGTGCAGTTTGGTTCCGGTTGGTGGTTTTTAGACCAAAAAGACGGGATGACCAAACAAATGAACGCCCTTTCAAATATGGGGCTTATCAGTTGTTTTGTTGGTATGTTAACCGATTCAAGAAGTTTCCTGTCGTTCCCAAGGCATGAGTATTTCCGTAGAATTCTTTGTAACCTTTTGGGGGATGAAATCCAAAGAGGGGAACTGCCGAAAGAAGAAATACAGTGGATTGGAAAAATGGTAGCAGATATTAGTTACAACAATGCCAAGACGTATTTTGATTTTTAATAAGAAACAATAAATTTAAAAGATGAGATTTAAAATAATTCTCTTAGTAATCCTTTTTATAGGCATGGTCTCTTGCAAAAAAGCAGAAGGGCCAGAAGTATTATATCTAGGCCACACGTTGCCGCAAACGCATCCTGTGCACAAGGGTATGCTGGAGTTTCAAAAGGTGTTAGAACAAAAATCTAAAGGAACCTTAAAGGTTAAAATTTTTCCTGATGGTCAGCTAGGTTCAGAAAGAGAATTGTTGGAATTATTACAAATAGGAAGTGTTGCTGCAACCAAAGTAAGCGCTGCCACTTTATCTAATTTTGTTCCAGAATATAACGTTATGGGCATTCCTTATTTATTTAGAGATAAAGAACATCAATTTAATGTTTTGGAAGGCCCAATAGGAAAATCGATTTTAGAGAAAGGCTCTAAGTTTTGGCTTAGAGGTTTGTGCTACTATGACGCCGGAAGTAGAAGTTTTTATACGAGTGAAAAAGCGATAAGAACACCAGAAGATTTAAAGGGCCTTAAAATTAGAGTTCAGAACAATCAAATGGCTATCAACATGGTGAATGCTATGGGCGGAGATGCTACCCCATTAGCCTATGGAGAATTATATACGGCCATTCAACAAGGTGTTGTAGATGGTGCTGAAAATAATCCACCGTCTTTTGTGTCGTCAAACCATTATGAAATTAGTAAATATTATACGCTAGATGAGCATTCTTCAGTGCCAGATGTACTTTTAATAGGTACAAAATATTGGGATGAGTTATCTGAAGAGCAAAGAGTTTGGGTCCAAGAAGCAGCAGATGAATCTGCCCAAGCACAAAAAAAGTTCTGGCAAGAATCTGTTGAAGAATCTATGAAAGTGGCTAAAGATTGGGGAGTTGAAATTATAACTCCTGACAAATCCTTGTTTGCACAAAAATCAAAATCTGTAGTTGAAAAATTTGTAAAGGAGTATCCTGAAATGTCTGATATTGTAAACCAAATTAAGAATGACTAATATGAGTAAATCTAAATTTATTTTTGATAAGATCAACAAAATCCTAGAGTGGTTTTTGATTGTCATTTTTGCATTGTTAGTCTTGGATGTTTTATTTCAAGTGTTTTCAAGATACCTTTTGGGTAGATCATTTTCATGGACGGAAGAATTTGCAAGGTTCTCTTTAATCTGGATGACTATTCTAGGGGCAGCATATCTAAACGCTAAAAAAGAACATCTGTCAATGGATTTTTTATACGAAAAAATGTCTGTTGCCAACAAAAGAAAAGCGTCTATACTCATTGAAGTATTCATCTTTCTTTTTGCTCTCATCGTAATGGTAATAGGCGGATTAAATTTAGTATATACCACATTGCACTTAGAACAACTATCGGGGACTTTAAGAATACCTCTGGGCTATGTTTATGCAGTTTTGCCTTTTAGTGGTTTTTTAATCATGTGTTTTTCTATTTATCACATAGTAGGTATTTATTCTAATAAAAATATAAGTTAATTATGAGTATAGAAATTATTAGTATAATCGTTCTGTTTGTAAGTTTCTTTGCACTTTTGTTATTAAAAGTTCCTGTTGCATATAGCATTGGAATTTCAACAACTCTTAGTTTATTGTTAAATATAGATAACCTCCCCGGATTAACAACCATTGCTCAGCGAATGACTACGGGTATAGATAGTTTTGCTCTTTTAGCCATACCATTTTTTGTGTTAGCAGGTGAGATTATGAAACAGGGAGGCATCGCTAATCGACTTATAAATTTTGCAAAATCATTAGTCGCCAGCCTTCCTGGAGGGTTGGCTTACGTTAACGTATTGGCAGCCATGTTATTTGGAGCTATTTCTGGTTCAGCTGTTGCTGCAGCTTCTGCTATTGGTTCGATTATGACGGATAGAATGGAAGAAGAAGGTTACCCTAGAGCTTTAAGTGCCTCTGTAAATATTACATCATCTACAACAGGTTTATTAATTCCACCGAGTAATATTTTAATTGTATATGCTTTAGCTAGTGGAGGAACGGCCTCTGTGGCGGCATTATTTATTGCTGGTTATTTACCAGGTATACTTTTAGGTGCTGCCATTATGGGATATATAGCATTTATTACAATTAGTAAAGGTTATGCTAGAGGAGAACGCGCAACACTTTTAGAAGTATGGACGTATTTTAGAAAAGCTTTTTTTAGTTTATCGTTATTAGTCATTGTTGTTGGAGGTATCGTAGTAGGTATTTTTACAGCAACAGAAGCCTCCGTAATTGCGGTATTATATGCAGCAATACTCTCGTTGGTTTATGGTGATATGAAAATGAAGGATATGCCTAAAGTGCTGTTGTCTAGTGCAAAGACTACAGCGGTTGTCATGTTTTTAATCTGTACATCTATGGCAATGTCTTGGCTGTTCTCTTTTGAAGGTATTCCTGAAATGATAAGCGCATTTTTGTTAGAATCATTAAATAACAAATTTGCTATCTTTTTAGCTATCAATATTATTCTGTTAATTATTGGAACGTTTATGGATATGACTCCAGCAGTATTAATATTTACGCCTATTTTCTTGCCTGTTGTAACAACTTTAGGTATGGATCCGGTTCATTTTGGAATTGTAATCGTACTAAATTTATGTATAGGTATTTGTACACCTCCAGTTGGTACGCTCTTATTTGTTGGTAGCGGTGTCGCCAACGTTTCTGTTACAAAAGTTATAAAGTCTTTGTTGCCCTTTTTAGTTATTATGGTAGCTGTATTAATGCTAATATCCTTTATACCAGAAATATCAATGTTTTTACCAAGACTGTTTGATTTATAAACTATATAATAATGTCAGAAATGAAAATTAATAAACGAGAGTTAACTAGAAATAATTTAGGACTCGATAAAAAATTACCTATTAAAATTGTACAATTTGGTGAAGGAAACTTTTTAAGAGCTTTTATAGATTACGCCTTTCACGAACTAAATAACAAGGCCGATTTTAATGCCGGGATAGCTGTAGTACAGCCTATAGACAGAGGTTTGGTTAAAATGCTTAACGACCAAGACGGGCTTTACACCCTATTTATGAAAGGTGTTAAAAAAGGGGAGGAAATACAAGAGGTTGAATTGATCGACAATATTGTAAAAGGAGTCGATCCTTATGCCAATTTCAACGATTATTTAAGTTTGGCAAAGGAAGCGTCTTTAGAGTTTGTTATTTCGAACACTACTGAAGCTGGTATTGCTTATGTCGCTTCCGATACACCCGATATGCAACCACCAAGCTCTTTTCCTGCAAAATTAACTTTGCTTTTGCACGAAAGGTTCAAACATTTTAATGGCGATCCAAACAAAGGATTAACCATCATTCCGTGTGAATTGATCAATCATAATTCAGAAACACTAAAAGAAATCATTTTAAAATATGTTTCAGATTGGAATTTGGGAGACGACTTTAAAACCTGGTTGTTGGAAAGCAACAGTTTCCACAGCACTTTGGTAGATAGAATTGTACCGGGCTACCCAAAAGATGAGATTGAAGCTTACAATGCCCAGTTAGATTATCAGGATAAATTAATAGTAGCTGCCGAAGTATTTCTTTTATGGGTTATTGAAGGTGGTGACGAGCTGAAAGCTAAATTGCCATTCCATAAAACCGATTTGGATGTTAAAATTGTTGATGATATGCAACCGTACCGTACCAGAAAAGTGCGTATCCTAAACGGGGCGCACACCGCTATGGTGCCATTTTCGTTGCTTTATGGAAACAAAACGGTAAAGCAATCTGTTGATAACGATTTCACAGGAAAGTTCATCAACAAAGCCGTTTTCAACGAAATTATCGATACATTGGAAATGGACCGCGAGGAGTTGAACAGCTTCGCAGATGAAATTTTCGACCGTTTTAGAAATCCATTTATTATTCATAACTTATCAAGCATAGCCTTAAACTCCATATCAAAATTCAAAGTAAGGGTGTTGCCAAGTTTATTGGGCTATGTTGATGTGCACGGTAAATTGCCAACCAACTTAACCTTTGCATTTGCCTGCTTGATTAGATTCTACAAAGGCACTTGGAACGGGGAGAGCCTTCCAGTACAGGACGGCGACGATATTGTAGCTAACTTTGCCAAAATTTGGGAATCTAACGACTACGAAAAAGTAGCCCAAGAAGCCTTGAGCATAGAAGAATACTGGGGCGAAGATTTAACAAAAGTTGAAAACTTAACCAGCGCAGTAGCCTTGGCTTTAAAAGAAATTGAAGCTAACGGAGTAGAGGAAGGTTTTGCTAACTACAGTAAAACATACTAAAAAAATAAACTTAAATCCATTAATTAGGATGCAAAAGAAACTTATAAAAGTAAATTCATCAGATAACGTTGCCGTTGCTTTGGTGAATTTGAAGGCGGGTGAAGTAATACCCTTTGAGGGCGAGGATATCAAGATTCTTTCCGATGTTAAATCGAAGCATAAAATAGCTTTGGAAAAATTTGAATCGGGTGCCCGTATTATCATGTACGGTGTATTGGTTGGTTCGGCAAACGGCGTTATTGAAAAAGGCGACGTGTTGACTACCGAAAACGTAAAGCACCAAAGTGAAAAGGTGTTCGGAAAAACCGAATCCTTTAGCTGGACGCCACCAAATGTTGATAAGTGGAAAGATCACACCTTTATGGGCTACCACAGGGAAGATGGTCAAGTAGGAACCGAAAACGTTTGGTTGTTTTTCCCATTGGTATTCTGCGAAAACAAGAATATTGAAAAACTGAAGGAAATATTTGAAAAGGAACTTTTAAAGAAAAAAGTGAATCCGCACCAAATGTTGTTACGTTCATTGGTGAGTGGCGATGATGATGTTGAGGTTGTTGAAGAATCGAAAGACGTTTTTGAAAATCTGGATGTAAAATTTATTACACACCCTGGTGGCTGCGGAGGCATCCGTCAAGATTCAGAAGTGTTGGCTAAACTTTTGGCGGGTTACGTGAACAACCCTAACGTAGCGGGAGCAACAGTGCTAAGCTTAGGATGCCAAAATTTACAAATAAGTATTTTTAAAGATGCTTTAGATGCCATTAACCCTAATCTGAATAAGCCTGTTTTAATCTACGAACAGCAACAAATGGGTACGGTAGATGAAATGCTATCAACCATAGTTAAAGATTCGTTCTTGGCCATGAAAGAAGCCAATAAAATTGAGCGTAAACCAGCGCCGTTATCAAAATTAAAGGTAGGTTTAGAATGTGGAGGTTCTGATGGTTTTTCAGGTATTTCTGCAAACCCGACTTTAGGAGCTGTTTCAGATTTATTGGTGGCTTTAAAAGGAACGGCTGTTTTGGCCGAATTTCCAGAATTGTGTGGCGTGGAACAAGAATTGGTTAACCGATGTGTTGACGAAAAGGACGGTGAAAAGTTTTTGGAACTGATGAAGTCTTATGAAAAATCAGTTATCGCTGCAGGTTCAGGATTTGATATGAACCCGTCGCCCGGAAACATTAAAGACGGTTTGATTACCGATGCCATGAAATCGGCCGGAGCCGCCAAAAAAGGAGGCACTTCGCCCGTGGTTAGTGTTTTAGACTATGCTGAATATATTCACGAGCCTGGATTGAACTTGCTGTGTACCCCCGGTAACGATGTCGAGAGTACAACAGGTTTAGTAGGTTCTGGTGCAAACGTGGTGTTGTTTACAACAGGTTTGGGAACGCCAACAGGAAATCCTATTGCACCGATTATTAAGGTGTCTTCCAATACCGAGCTAAAGGAAAAAATGTCTGATATTATAGACATTGAAACTGGAGCGGTAATACGTGGCGAAAAAACAATTGATGAAATGGCCGAGGAAATGTTGGATTTCATCATCGAGGTGGCCAGTGGAAGAATAAAAACCAAAGCCAAACTGTTGGGCCAAGACGACTTTATTCCTTGGAAAAGAGGCGTGTCGCTTTAATTTATTGAAAATAAAATTTAGTAAATAAAAAAAACCAAGGTTAATATTAATCTTGGTTTTTTGCTTTTATATAAATAGGGATTTACGCTGTTACCGCCGATGAAGCCGATGAAAGGGAAGAT
>CAZZDI010000100.1:0-9643 GCA_964653155.1 uncultured Flavobacteriaceae bacterium
GGCTGCGCCACTCCAAAAACCGAATGGATGTGGTAATCGTCGTAATTATAAAGCCCTAAATCGCCGTTTAAAACAGCGTTTATCATAGCACGGGTATATTTGAGCTCCATCCGTTTCCCGACGCCGTAAGGTCCGCCAGTCCAACCGGTATTGACCAGCCAAACATTTACACCGGCGTCAATCATTTTTTTGCTCAACATTTCGGCATATTTTGAAGGATGCAATGGCATAAAAGGCGCTCCAAAACAAGCCGAAAATGACGGTACAGGCTCCACCACGCCAGCTTCGGTCCCGGCTACTTTTGCCGTATAGCCCGAAATAAAATGATAGGCCGCTTGGCTTGGCGTCAATTTTGAAATGGGTGGGATAACCCCAAAAGCATCGGCCGTTAAAAAGAATATATTCTTTGGATTTTTTCCAATGGAAGGGATTTTAATGTTTTCAATATGATGGATGGGGTAGCTCACTCTCGTGTTTTGGGTAATGGATGTGTCTGCAAAATCTACATGGCCATCTTTATCCAAAATCACGTTTTCGAGAATAGCCCCTTTTTTTATGGCATCATAAATTTCGGGTTCGTTATCTCTCGACAGATTGATGACTTTTGCATAACATCCGCCTTCAAAATTGAACACCGAATTTTCTGAAGTCCATCCGTGCTCATCGTCGCCAATCAAACTGCGGTTTGGATCGGTTGAAAGCGTGGTTTTCCCCGTACCGGAAAGCCCAAAGAAAATGGCCGTATCGCCGTCCTTCCCCACATTAGCACTACAGTGCATCGGCAACGTATTTTTTTCTACCGGAAGGATGAAATTCAACGCCGAAAAGATGCCCTTTTTAATTTCGCCCGTGTAGCCCGTTCCGCCAATAAGCGCTATTTTTTTTGTAAAATTCAGAATCGCAAAATTATGCTGGCGTGTGCCGTCTTCATCCGGGTTGGCCCTAAAACCCGGGGCGTTTACCACGGTCCACTCTGGTTCAAAACGTTTTATATCTTCTTCAACCGGGCGCAAAAACATATTGTACGCAAACAGGTTACTCCAAGGATATTCGTTAATCACACGGATGTTCATTTTGTAATTTTCATCTGCGCAGGCGTAACAATCGCGCACAAAAACCTCTTTGTTCGATAAATAATCGGTCACTTTTCTGTAAAGCGCCTCAAAAGCATTACTATCAAACGGAATATTGATGTTGCCCCACCAAATTTTATCTTCGGTTATTTTGTCTTTTACAATAAACCTATCCTGCGGCGAACGCCCCGTAAACTCACCCGTATTCACAGCTAATGCACCAGAGGACGCCTCGGCACCTTGCCCTTTTTCTATGGTGGTTTTGTGCAACTCATCAGGCGATAATTGATACCTTACCGTGGCATTTTTAATACCGTAATTTTCTAATGAAACCGTTCTCTTCACCTTGGCTTTCTTTTCCATAGTATTGCAGATTATTTTCCGTTAAATTAATTTCGCTAATTATTGATATTTATTGACCTTTTCGGATTTCAGCTTTATGACGTTTACCAATAAAACCACCCATGCCGCTATTAAAAGGAGTCCGCCAATGGGCGTTACAAAACCGATGGTTTTAAAATTGAAGGCTGTAAGCGCGTTTGTTGACAGCAAATAAATGGATCCCGAAAACAAAATAACGCCCAAAACCACCAAGTAAGTTAGTATTTTTTTAGGTTTTTCGGGTATATTTGAAACCATACCCACAAACAATAAAAACAAGGCATGGTACATTTGATACCTAACGCCAATTTCAAAACTGTGTTGCGACTCCACCGAAATCAATTCCTTTAGTGCATGGGCGCCGAAAGCTCCAAAAACGATGCTTAACCCACCCAAAACACAAGCCATAATTATAATTTTCTTACTCATTGCACATAAATAATTCTCAGTAATTCCTTTTATCGATTATTAATTTCGTAAAAATAAATATTATTTTAGCACTTAACTAAAATAAACTGAATTTTATTAAAGCGTTTACTATGCGACAAGTTTTGGTAATTGGTTCTGGAAAATCGACTTCGTATCTATTGAAATATCTATTGAAAAAATCGGGAGAGGAACACCTTTTTATCACCGTCGCCGATTTAAACGTGAAGCATGCCGAAACACTTATTGCTGAACATAGCCGAGCTAAAACGATGGTTCTGGATATTTTTAATGAAACCGATAGAGCAAAAGCCGTAAAACAGGCCGATATCGTCATTTCTATGCTTCCGGCGCGATTGCACATTGAAGTCGCCAAAGATTGCATCCGCTTCGCAAAACACATGGTTACGGCATCGTACATCAGCCCAGAGATGCAAGCCTTGAATGATGAAACCAAAAGCAAAGGGCTCATTTTTATGAATGAAATTGGCGTAGATCCAGGCATAGACCATATGAGTGCCATGCAGGTTATTGACCGCATTAGAAATAGAGGCGGAAAAATGATTTTATTTGAATCGTTTACTGGCGGACTGGTTGCCCCCGAGAGCGACAATAACCTGTGGAATTACAAATTCACTTGGAACCCTAGAAACGTAGTGATTGCAGGGCAAGGTGGCGTTGCTAAATTTCTACAGGAGAATACCTACAAATACATTCCTTACCATCGACTCTTCCGTCGCACCGAGTTTTTGGACGTTGAAGGTTTTGGCCGATTTGAAGCTTATGCCAACCGCGATTCCTTAAAATACCAAACGGTTTACGGACTCGAAAATGTAAAAACTTTGTATCGTGGCACCATGCGCCGTGTAGGCTTTAGTAGGGCGTGGAACATTTTTGTGGCTTTGGGCATGACCGACGACAGCTACACCATTGAAGATAGCGAACACATGAGCTACCGCGACTTCGTCAATGCCTTTTTGCCCTACAGCCCTTCCGATTCTGTGGAACTGAAACTACGGCATCAACTAAAAATAGACCAAGACGATATGGTTTGGGACAAACTTTTGGAACTCGATATTTTTAACCCCAACAAACGCGTGGACTTGAAAAACGCCACCCCGGCACAAATCCTTCAAAAAATATTGGAAAACAAATGGACGCTTTCTCCAAACGACAAAGACATGATCGTGATGTACCATAAATTTGGCTACGAATTGAATGGCAAAAACCATCAAATAGATGCCAATATGGTGGTTTTGGGCGAAAACCAAACCTACACGGCCATGGCCAAAACCGTTGGGCTTCCCGTTGCCATGGCCACACTTGCTATTTTAAACGGCAAAATAAAATCCTCCGGCGTTCAGCGCCCCATCAACAAAGAGGTTTACCAGCCTATTTTGGCAGAACTTCAAAACCACGGGATTGTTTTTAACGAAAAAGAAGTACCTTATTTTGGGTATAATCCGTTGCACCAATAGGTTTTATGGCGTTACCGCAAGGGTCGGGCTAGTAGCCTGTCTGAGCGAAGTCGAAAGGCTTCAAGTCCTCGCTCATGCTTCGCTTTGGGCTTTCCTCTACTATCCCTAACTCAATATTTGATTTCAAATTAAAACCAAATCATTATTTTTATGTTTTAGACTGAAACAACAAGTATGCCCAAAAAACAAAAAACCATCACTATTGATGGTATCGACAAAAAAATACTCCGTGCCCTAATGCAAGACGCCCGAACCCCTATTTTGGAAATTGCCCGCAATGTGGGCATATCGGGAGCGGCCATTCACCAACGCTTACGAAAACTGGAAAAGGCGAAACTCATTTCGGGTTCAAAATTTATTATCAATCCCGAAGTTTTGGGATATTCTACCATGGCTTTTATTGGTATTTATTTGGATAAAACAGCCATTACCACAGATGTTGTCCGTGCCTTAAAACGCGTTCCCGAAGTTTTAGAATGCCACTACACCACAGGGCATTACAGCTTGTTTATAAAACTGCTTAGTTTAAACAACACCCATTTGATGCATTTACTGCATGAAAAAATTCAAAGTATTTCGGGAGTGCAGCGCACCGAATCGCTTATTTCTTTAGACCAAGTGATTGATAGGCAGATACATATTTAACACAACCGGGCAAACTCGATCTTTAAACAACAAAACATTAGGCTTGTATCAGCTTTTAAACGAAAATTGTCTTTCCGAACCTTTCGGCTTCGCTCAAGACAGGCTTAGTGCGAGGAGGAATCTCATAATTATGGGATTTCTCGTCGGTCGTCCCTCCCTCTGTCGAAATGACAAGGCCCTATAGAATCGCAAGGTTTAAACCTTCATTTAAAAACAGAAAACCCGAGCATTGCTACTCGGGTTTGTTTTATTTATGAGATGCTCAATCGAAGGCTTCGCTTCGACTACGCTCAGCGACCACGGCTGCGCTCAGCCTGACAAGTTCAGCAAAATATTCTGGCCGTTACTTCATCTTCAGCAACCAGTTACGTACATCCACCTCTTTTTTAATGATGTCGCGCAAATCGTCAATTTTTACACGCTGCTGCTCCATGGTATCTCTGTAGCGGATAGTAACGCTGTTATCTTCTAAAGTATCATGGTCCACCGTGATACAGAATGGTGTTCCGTTGGCATCCTGCCTTCTGTAACGTCTTCCAACGGCATCTTTTTCATCGTAAATAATGTTGAAATCCCATTTTAGGTCTTCCACAATTTGTCTAGCCACTTCTGGCAATCCGTCCTTTTTAACCAATGGCAAAACGGCCGCTTTTACTGGCGCCAACACACTTGGCAATTTTAATACGGTTCGGGTGGTTCCATTTTCCAATTCTTCTTCTTGTAACGAATTCGAGAACACCGCCAAAAACATTCTGTCTAAACCAATAGACGTTTCCAATACGTATGGCACATAGCTTTTATTTTCCTCGGGGTCAAAATACTGTAATTTTTTTCCGGAGTATTTTTCGTGCTGGCTTAAATCGAAATCGGTTCGCGAGTGGATACCTTCCAATTCTTTAAATCCGAATGGAAATTTGAATTCGATATCGGCAGCAGCATCAGCATAATGTGCTAATTTTTCGTGGTCGTGGAAACGGTAATTCTCCGCACCCATACCCAAACTTAAATGCCATTTTAATCGGGTTTCCTTCCAATGCTCGTACCATTCCTGCTGTGTGCCCGGCTTGATAAAAAATTGCATTTCCATCTGTTCGAACTCGCGCATACGGAAAATAAACTGGCGCGCCACAATCTCGTTTCTAAAGGCTTTTCCGGTTTGTGCGATACCAAACGGAATCTTTAACCGGCTGGTTTTTTGAACGTTTAAAAAGTTCACAAAAATGCCCTGCGCCGTTTCCGGGCGCAGATATAAATCCATGGCATTTTCTGCGGAAGCCCCCAATTTTGTGCCGAACATTAAATTGAACTGTTTAACGTCCGTCCAGTTTTTACTTCCCGTTAATGGATCGGCAATTTCCAGTTCTTCAATCAAGGCTTTTACATCGGCCAAATCTTCATTTTCCAACGATTTTGCCATCCGCGAAAGCGTGGTATTTATTTTTTCTTGATAACCTAAAACCCGTTGGTTCGTGCTAACAAATTCTTCTTTATTAAAAGCGTCTCCAAAACGCTTTTCGGCCTTAGCGACTTCTTTATCGATTTTGGCTTCAATTTTCGCACAATAATCTTCAATAAGCACATCGGCACGGTAACGTTTTTTGGAATCTTTATTATCAATTAACGGATCGTTAAAGGCATCAACGTGGCCGGAAGCTTTCCAAGTGGTGGGATGCATAAAAATAGCGGCATCAATACCCACTATGTTTTCATTCATCTGCACCATGGCACGCCACCAGTAATCGCGGATGTTTTTCTTTAATTCTGCACCATTTTGTGCGTAGTCGTACACTGCACTTAATCCATCGTAGATTTCACTACTCTGGAACACGTAACCATACTCCTTTGCGTGAGAGATTACTTTTTTAAATTGATCGTCTTGATTTGCCATAACTGCAAAAATAATAAACCACTTTAAACTAATGGCTTTTTAATTGAAAATAAGTAAGGGTAATTTGGGTACGAATCTACGAATGTTTTTCTTCACATTCCATATCTTATAAAATAGCCAAAAGTAAATATTCCAAAATCAAATAAATTCAGTAAATTAAGGCATTGAAACAATTCGTGGATTCGTGGCTAATTTTAGATTTACCCAACGTCATTGCACATGCTAAACCCCATAATCAATCTGTTTTTCCCAAAAGTATGTGTGGCATGCAACAATTTATTGGTCGATAATGAACATACCATTTGCTTGGATTGCCGGCATGATTTGCCTGTAACCAACTTTCATTTTGATGATAGCGATGTGGTGAAAAAAGTATTGTACGGTCGTGCGAATATTGAAAACGGCACGGCACTTTTTCGGTTCGAAAAGAAAGGCAAAGTGCAGCAGCTTATCCACAATTTAAAATATCGCGGCCATGAACATATTGGGCATTTTCTTGGGAATTGGCTGGGCGGCGAGCTAAAAACCATTAATGCTTACCAACAGATTGATGCGGTTATTCCTGTGCCCATGCACCCTAAAAAATTAAAAAAACGGG
This sequence comes from uncultured Flavobacteriaceae bacterium, assembly GCA_964653155.1. GTDB lineage: Bacteria > Bacteroidota > Bacteroidia > Flavobacteriales > Flavobacteriaceae > Flavisericum. The sequence goes on from CAZZDI010000100.1 coordinate 6,490, forward strand.
GCTACAACCAAGTGGCCCAATTTGGACAACAAATTGCCGAAGCCCTAAATGCGGAATACAAAGACAATATTTTGGTAAAAATTACCAACACCCAATCGCAAACCATAAAAAGCCGTTTTTCGCGTTGGGACAGCAGTAACGAGCTGTTCACCATAAACAACCGCGATAGTTTAAAGCACCAACATATTCTTTTGGTGGACGACCTCATCACTACCGGAGCAACACTTGAAGCCTGCATTACTGTTTTAAACCAAGCCAAAAACATAAAAATTAGCGTCGCTACCATGGCAATAGCATAAACACTTAACCGTTATATTTTTAATTTTACGTAGGTTTCTTCAGCAAGAACGAAATTTTGTTCAAAAAAATGTAAAATTCCGTTTCACTTTAGTAACCGCTTCGCTAGTGCATAAATTATTTTATTCTGTTTTTTTGTGAATTTCAGAACAAAAAAATTCATGTACTTTTGTTAAAAATTTTTAAACTGTTGATGAACAAGTCGTTTTTAAACTTTGTTTTGGCCGTTTTTATCGGTCTTATTTTAGCCAATTGTGCCAATCGTGGTCGCCCCGAAGGAGGTCCAAAAGACATTACGCCACCTAAAATAATAAAATCGATTCCCGAAAACTACAGCACCAATTTTAAAGGCGACGAGATTGAAATTTATTTTGATGAATTTATCAAAATAAAGGATTTACAAAAGCAGCTCATTATTTCACCCCCCATGAACACCCAGCCCAACGTAACCCCTTTGGGCGGTGCGAGCAAGTATATCACCATAAAAATTTACGATACGCTGCAACCTAACACCACTTATGCCTTCAACTTCGGAAACAGTATTACCGACAACAACGAGGGCAACCCCTACCCGTACTACCGTTATGTGTTTTCAACCGGCGACTATATCGATTCGCTAACCGTAAAAGGCAACATTGTCGATGCCCTTTTAAAACAACCGGAAACCTTTGTTAATGTGGCGCTTTACGAAGTCGATTCCACATATTCCGACTCCATTGTTTACAAAGAAAAACCCAAGTACATCACCAATACATTGGACAGTTTAACCACTTTTACCATTGAAAATATAAAACCCGGAACATACAAACTCATCGCACTGAAAGACAATAACGGCGATAATAAATTCCAACAAAAGGTGGACCAGATTGCATTCCATGAAGGCTTTATTGAAATACCTACCGATACTTCGTACACCCTAAAATTATTCATGGAAAATTTAGATTTTAGGGCGACACCACCCAGATTGATTTCGGGTGAAAAAATTGCATTTGGGTTTGAGGGCAGTTACGAAAATATGAATATTGAAATTTTATCTGAAACGCCACCAGAGTTTGAATACCGCATTACCAAAGATGAAAAAACAGATTCACTGATGTACTGGTACAAACCCCGTTTGGAAGTCGATTCGCTTAACTTTTTAGTAACCCATCCTACTTTTGAAAAAGAATTTACCGTGCGTATCAGCGAACAAAAACGGGATTCGTTAACGATAAAAACCGTTCCTTCGGGCAGCATCCGGCTTGAGGAAGATGTTATGGTTTCTGGAACAACACCATTTGTTAAATTCGATAAATCGAAAATATCAATCATGGACAAAGATTCCACAACGGTTGATTTCACTACCGATTTTGATAGCATAACCAACACCTATGCCTTTAAATTTGACAAAACCGAAGACAACAACTATAAAATGCAAATGCTCCCAGAAGCTTTTACTGGATTTTTCGACCATAAAAACGACACCATAAATGTTTCATTAAACACTAAAAAAGCATCCGATTTTGGTTATGTTCGGTTCACTTTGGTCAATGCCAATTATCCGCTTATCATCCAACTAACCGACAGCAAGGGTAAAGTGCTGTATGAAGCCTTCCCTACGGAAGAAGGTCCCGTAGATTTTTTAAATCTGGCTCCAAGCACGTATTCCATTAGGGTAATCCATGACGAAAATGGCAACCAAAAGTTTGACACAGGAAACTATTTGAAAAAAGTTCAGCCCGAAAAAGCCAGTTATTTCCAAGATGTTGAAATCAGAGCCGATTGGGGTATCGAAGAAACCTTGACTTTTAAATGATACTGAACGTATCGCGGTCATTTAAAAATTTGAATTTATTGCGATAGGCTTCAACATGCCTTTTTTCTAAAGTGATGATTTCTGTTTGTTCCTTACCAGACTGAAAATTAGCGATGGAATTCCCCAATACATCATACGCACCCGAATGCCCCACATACTCTATATTTATACCATCAACCCCCACTCGATTAACACCAATACAGTAACTCATATTTTCAATGGCACGGGCTTTTAACAGGGCATCCCAAGCTAAAATTCTGGGTTTTGGCCAATTGGCAACGTAAATTAACACATCGTAATCTTCAACATTTCTGGCCCAAACGGGGAAACGCAAATCGTAACATACCTGCGGACAAATTTTCCAACCTTTGTAATCAACAATCACTTTTTCGGTTCCGGCGGTGTAGGTTTTGTGTTCGTTCGCCAAAGTAAAGGTGTGGCGTTTGTTGTAGATTGAAATATCTCCGGAAGGCTCGACAAACAAAAAACGGTTGTAAAACTTACCATTCGCTTTAATCACAAGACTTCCCGCAATGGCCGCGTTTTTTTTTACTGCCATTTGTTTCATCCAATTAACGGTTTCGCCCTGCATGGTCTCGGCCACTTTTTCGGCATTCATGGTAAAACCTGTGGCGAACATTTCGGGCAGCACTACCACATCGACAGGATTGGAAATACCTTCTATTTTTTTGGTGAAGTTCTTCCGGTTTGCTTCGGGGTGTTCCCAAACTAAATCGGACTGAATCAATGCGATGTTAAGTTGATTTTGCAAATCTTTTACGTTATAGTTTTCTTTGGGCTTTTGCAGTTTGCTCTTTTAACTTTTCTATTTTCGAAAGCCACTTTTGTTCATCTAGAGGCGACAATTTACCTTTCTTTTTTAACTTTTCATACTTTTGTTGTGTGCTTTCGTGTTTCTCTGCAAGCTTTTCATACTTAGAGTGTGCCTTTTCTTTTTTCTTTAATGCTTTTTCAGCCTTTTTTTGTTTCTTTTCGGCAGCTTTTTGTTTTTTCTCTGCTTTTTTTAGAGCCTTTTCTTTTTCAATGGCTTCTGTTTGTTTA
>CAZZDI010000101.1:0-9638 GCA_964653155.1 uncultured Flavobacteriaceae bacterium
CTAATGAAAACAACATGCTGTTCCGAAAAATGTTGCTGAAAAAAATGCAGGAACAGCCAGATGTGTTGTGGAACGAACTTTTAAGTTGGTTGTTTATTCAGCAAAAGGATTATAAAAAATCATTCATTCAAGAAAAAGGTATTTATAATAGGGAACAAGCGGGCTTGCAACGTATTGAGGAGCTGGCGGCCATTTGCGTAAATGAAGACGAGCCCGAAACCGCCAAAGAAATTTATAATTACCTGATTGAAACGGCACAAAACCCCGATACCAAACTCAATGCCCATTATCATTTGCTTCAGATTCAAATAAGGGAAAGTTCGGCTAAAGATTATCCTCAGATTAAAAATCAATATCTGGAATTATTGAATGATTTTGAAAATGAAGCCAATCTGCTGAGTTTGCAAATATCGTATGCGCATTTTTTAGCCTTTTACATGAAAGATCCTAAATCAGCCGGTAGATTTTTGCAAAACCTTTTGGAAGAACCGTTGTCGCAAATGGAACAGGCGCAACTTAAGTTGGAACTCGGCGATATTTTGGTGCTTCAGGAAAAATTCAATCAGGCGTTGATTTACTACACGCAAATACAACGTAATTTGAAAAACAGTACTATTTCGCAAGAAGCGCGTTTTAAAGTAGCCAAAGCCAGTTATTACAAAGGCGATTTTAAATGGGCCGAGTCGCAATTGAAAATATTAAAATCGTCCACCTCACAACTCATTGCCAATGATGCACTCGATTTAAAGTTGCTGATAACCGATAACAAATACGAAGATTCGCTTCAAACGGCATTAAAAAAATATGCTAAGGCCGATTTGCTGGCCTTCCAAAACAAAAATGATGCAGCCATAAACCTGCTCGACGGTATTTTAAACGAACATAAAACCGAACCCATTATTGCTCAAGCGTTGTACAAGCAAGCCCAATTGTTCGAGTTGAAAAAGGAATTTGAAAAAGCCAAAGCCAATTACGAAGTACTTATTGAAAATTACCGCGAAGGAATTTTGGTGGACGATGCCCTGTTCCATTTGGCAAAAATTTTTGAGAACAAATTAAACCAACCCGAAAAGGCCAAACAGCTTTACGAAAGCATCATTTTTAACCATGCCGATAGCATTTATTTTGTCGATGCCAGAAAACGTTTTAGGGCACTTCGGGGCGATGCGATAAACTGATTTTCAAATCTCAAAAACTAAATTCCAAAACATCATTACTTGAGATTTCGGTTTTGGAATTTGGAATTTGCTTTTTGGAATTTAAAATATTGAAATTTTATGATAATATACAACGTAACCGTAAACATTGACGAAAGCATCCACAACGAGTGGCTAAAATGGATAAAAGAGCACATTCCGCAAGTATTGGGCACGGGCAAATTTGAAAAAGCCACATTAACCCGAGTGTTGGTCGAGGAAGATATGGGAGGTGTAACCTATTCCATTCAATACCGCACATATTCCCGCGAAGCTTTAGATGCTTACTACCGAGAGGATGCCGATAGGTTGCGCACCGAAGGTCTAAAAAAGTTTGCCGATAAAATGTTGGCCTTCCGCACCGAGCTTCAAATTATTGATGAATACACAGTGAATTTTAAATAAGTATTTCTCGCAAAGGCACAAAGACGCTAAGTCTAAAATAGTTTTTGTTCAATTTGTCTTTGTGCCTTTACGAGAAATAATCAATTTTATCACGCCTTCTTCAGAAGATTTAGTTTTTGGCAGTTTGTAGTAATTGCGAGTTACTCGAAGCGCTTTTGTATCTTTGCTAACTTAAATGGTTATATCCTGTGGCGCAACATTCCAATCAACATCAAGTAAAGGCAAAGAAACATTTAGGCCAACATTTCTTAAATGACGAATCGGTGGCCCAAAAAATAGCCGATACCTTAAGTTTAAACGGTTATAAAAATGTTTTGGAAATTGGTCCGGGCATGGGCGTGCTCACCAAGTACCTTTTAAAAAAAGAGATCACCACTTATGTTATTGAAATTGATACCGAGTCGGTCGAGTATTTAAAAGCCAATTATTTGAATTTGGCGCCCAGAATCATTGAAAAAGATTTTTTAAAATATGATTTGAATGAGGTGTTTAATGGAGAGCCGCTTGCCATAATTGGAAACTACCCGTACAATATTTCAAGCCAAATTGTTTTTAAGGCTTTGGAAATGCGCCATCAAATCCCTGAATTTTCGGGGATGTTCCAAAAGGAAGTGGCACAACGCATCTGTTCAAAAGAAGGCAGCAAGGTATATGGCATCCTTTCGGTGCTCACCCAAGCGTTTTACGATGCCGAATATCTGTTTACCGTACCGCCAAATGTTTTCAATCCACCGCCAAAAGTAGATTCGGGCGTGTTGCGACTCCGCAGAAAAGAAAATTTCAGTTTACCATGCGATGAGAAATTATTCTTCAAAGTGGTAAAAACAGCCTTTCAGCAACGTAGAAAAACCATTCGTAACAGTTTAAAAATATTGAATTTGTCCGATAATTTAAAAGCAAATAGTATATTTGGCAAACGTCCCGAACAATTGAGTGTGGCAGAGTTTATCGGGCTCACCCAATTAATCGAAGCAGATATTTAATCCTTAAAACTTTTCCATTTGTCAGAAGAAAAAGAAAACATACAATTTCAACTCACAGATGAACTCTTAGAGCAGGTTGAGCAACTTATCGAATCGCAAAGTGATAAGGAGCTCAAAAAGCTTATGGACGATTTCCACTATGCCGATATCGCCGAAATTTTAGACGAGCTCAATCTGGAAGAAGCCATGTACGTCATCAAACTTCTAGATTCTGAAACCACTTCCGATATTTTAATGGAGCTGGACGAAGACAACAGGGAGAAAGTTTTAAAAAACCTGTCGGCAAAGGAAATTGCAGAAGAGGTCGAGGAACTCGATACCGATGATGCCGCCGATATTATTGCCGAACTGCCCGAAGAACGCCGCCAAGAAGTTATTGCCAGTATAGAAGACGAAGAACACAAGGCAGAAATTAAAGAGCTTCTGGCTTACGATAAAGATACCGCTGGTGGGCTTATGGCCAAAGAGCTGGTTAAAGTTTACGAAACCTGGACCGTGGCAGGATGCCTTCGCCGCATTCGCGGGCAGGCCAAAGAGGTGACCCGCGTGCATTCGGTTTATGTGGTCAATAAACATGAAAAATTGATTGGGCGGCTATCATTAAAAGATTTGGTGGTAGCCAAAAACGAACAAAAAATTGCCGATATATACATTTCGAATGTCGATTATGTTTTTGTAGATGAAGACGTGGAAGAAGTTGCCAAGATCATGGCCAAGTACGATTTAGAGGCCATTCCAGTAGTTGATGAAAACAAAACTCTTTTAGGGCGTATCACCATTGATGATATTGTAGATGTTTTAAAAGAAGAAGCCGATAGAGATTACCAAATGGCAGCAGGTATTTCACAGGATGTCGATTCAGACGATAGCATATGGAAACTCACAAAAGCTAGATTGCCTTGGTTGCTTATAGGTGTTTTTGGAGGTATTGGTGCCGCCAGTATTATCAGTGGTTTCAGTGAAGCCATGTTTAAATTTCCGGAACTGCTCTTATTTATTCCACTTATGCAGGCCACGGCCGGCAATGTGGGCGTTCAGTCTTCAGCCATAGTAGTGCAAGGTTTGGCCAACGATACCATGGACGAAAATATATTTAAACGTTTGTTGAAAGAGTTCGCCCTGGGTATGGTAAACGGTTTGGCCATTGCCTTGGTCGCCCTGCTTATCAGCCATTTTGGTTTTGGTACTACTTATTATGTTTCGGCAACCATTGGCGTGGCGCTTATTTCGGTGATTGTTATGGCAGCCTTGATAGGTACCTTTATTCCTATTGTTTTAGACAAGCGAGGTATAGATCCGGCTGTGGCCACGGGGCCTTTTATCACCACAAGCAATGATGTTTTTGGTATTTTGATTTATTTTTTAATAGCCAAGCTTATTTTAGGTTTTTAATGTTTTGGGCTTTACAAGGTGCTCCAACAATGTGCCAACCCCTAACGAAATTAAAAACAACAAATATTTATGAGTAATTTTTATCCAAAAGAATTTAAAGAAGCCATTAGCAATTTGCCTTCAAAAGAAAAGGACAAGCTGATATTCCGGTTGCTAAAAAAGGATTTGGTGCTCGCCAATCGCCTAATGTTTGAACTGGTTTCTGCCGATTCCGTTGACCAGCGCCGTGATAAAGTAAAAAAGCAAATTCAAATAAAGATCAATAACGCCTACGAGCGCTTTTATTCCGTAGGGTATTTAAATATGGACGTTCGCGAAATTAGCGGCATGATTTCAGAGCACGTAAGCACGACCAAAGATAAATTTGGCGAAGCCCACCTCAACCTCTGGATGCTCAACCAAATTTTAGAACAAAACAAACCACGCATACTTTCCGTTACGCCCGGTAAAGCCCGAAAATTTTGTGTTGCCGTAATTGCACGGGCCTTTAAAATAATGATGCTTGTTAATAAATTGCACCACGATTATTTTATAGAGTTTGAAGACGATCTGGTCTTATTGGGAAACCTTATTGCCGAAACCCCTTATTTAATGAATGCAGCAATAAATAACGGGTTGGATATAAATTGGCTAACTTCGGCCCAAATCCCCGAAAATATTACCGAAATCCATAAAAATATTAGAGCTAACGGTTTTTTAAAGTAATTTTACAAACTATCATCTACACCCATGAACATTCTTCACCTCGATACCAATCACAAACTTATTATTAATCAACTAAACGAATTAGGCTTTCAAAATGACGAAGATTATGCTTCTTCAAAAGAAGCCATCGAAAAAAAAATAAGCCAATACCACGGCATTATTATAAGAAGCCGTTTCACCATCGATAAAACATTTCTCGACGCGGCAACCAACCTGAAATTTATTGGCAGGGTAGGAGCCGGGCTTGAAAACATAGACTGTGATTATGCCGAAAAAAAAGGCGTACATTTAATATCGGCCCCCGAAGGCAATCGTAATGCCGTTGGCGAACACGCTTTGGGTATGTTGCTGTCGTTGTTCAATAAGCTCAATAAGGCCGATGCCGAAGTGCGTTTGGGGCAATGGCTACGCGAAGATAACCGCGGCATAGAACTCGACGGCCGAACTGTGGGCATTATTGGCTACGGAAACATGGGTAAAGCCTTTGCAAAAAAACTACGTGGTTTTGATGTTGAGGTGCTGTGTTACGATATTAAAGATAATGTGGGCGATGCCAATGCCAAACAAGTATCGCTTAAAGAATTTCAGGAAAAGGTAGATGTGGTGAGCTTAAACACACCACAAACTCCATTAACTTTGAAGATGATTAATACAGGGTTTATCAGCCAGTTTAAAAAACCATTTTGGTTTATCAATACCGCCCGCGGAAAAAGTGTGGTAACCCAAGATTTGGTCGATGCCTTACAATCAGGTAAAATTCTGGGTGCCGGACTTGATGTTTTGGAATATGAAAAAGATTCGTTCGAAAATTTATTCAAAACGCCAGATACCTCCGGAAACGTGGAAAAAGGGTTGCTTAGCGAAGTGGAGGCCACCAAAGCCTTTCAGTATTTAATCCGTTCCAAAAAAGTATTGTTAACCCCGCACGTAGCCGGTTGGACGGTAGAAAGCAAAGAAAAGCTTGCCCAAACTATTGTTGATAAGATTAAGGCGAGATATACTGAATAAAAGTGGGCAACCTCGGGTATAAAAAGTGTTGTTTCTTTTAGTGAATACGTCAATTCGAGTGGGTTGTTTCGATTGAAATGTGAAAAATTTGCACTTCGGCAATACTCAGTAGCGCAATCGATAACTGGAATTTTAGCCATCCCAAGAGAGTTCATGTTCAATTATTGGGCGGAGAATTTGGAGGGATTATTGAAGATTTTAAAGAAAGAATGTCTCACCATTGTAGGCGAAATTAAAAGAATGCGAATGCGGAAAGTTCGGCTGGATTTTTAGATAACGAAGGCAATAAAATTGAGCTTTACGAGCCCGTTGATTAAGCTTTTTTGTAGTTTTGGTCAATAGTCAATAGTCAATAGTCAATAGTCAATAGTCAATAGTCAATAAAAATTCCCTTGTCTTATTTAGAAATTCTGCAATCTTTTCATTTGTCGGTTTGGCAATGGTTGGCCATTGGTTTTGCCGTTTTTTTATTAGGCTTATCTAAGTCGGGCATTAAAGGTATTGGCATTATCATCGTGGTGATTTTGGCTTTTGTGTTCGGTGAAAAAGCGTCCACGGGTGTTTTGTTGCCCATGCTTATAGCTGCCGATATTTTTGCGGTTACCTATTATTTCAAACATGTAAAATGGGATATCATTAAAAAGCTCATCCCGTGGATGATTGTTGGTGTGCTTGTTGGCGTGTGGACGGGTAACGATATTTCGGAACTGCTTTTTAAACGCATAATGGCTGTCATTATTATCGTTTCGGTGTTTATTATGTTTTATACTGAAAGACGGACTTCACCTAAAGTGCCCACCAGCAAATGGTTTGGTGTTATTATGGGGTTTTTGGCGGGCTTTACCACCATGATCGGGAATTTGGCGGGCCCCATTTCGAACATCTATTTTTTGGCCATGCGATTTCCGAAGAACCAATTTATAGGTACGGCCGCTTGGTTATTTTTTATAATCAATGTGTTTAAACTGCCCTTTCATATTTTAGTTTGGAAAACCGTTACCCCCAAAACTTTGGTGCTAAATTCGGTACTTATCCCCATGGTAATTGTTGGTTTTTTCTTGGGCGCCCGAATGGTTAGGTTGATTTCTAACACCCATTACAGGCGTTTTGTTTTTTTGGTTACCGCTCTTGGCGGCATTATTATGTTGTTTAGGTAAAGCTGCACATTTCAAGCTCAAGAAATATTTTATTGTTTACAGGCTTATAAATCAAACTTATTTTTTACTACATTTATAATCAAGTTTATTAATCAATAAAAATATTTTTATGTCTGATGAAAAAAATCTGGGCGATAACCTAAACGATATGTTGGGCGACGCCAAAGAAGGTGCCAAAAAAGCAACCAGTAAAGCCAGTGAAAAAGCCAAGGAATTCTCAGAAGATGCAAAAGAGGCAGCTGCTGATTTTGCTGAAGATGTCAAAGCTGCATCGGGCGATGGTAAAACCGTAGCCATTATAGCGCATTTGCACTTGTTGGGCTGGATTATTGCATTAGTAATGAACAGCAGTAACAAAACCGAAATGGGGTCTTTCTATATCAGGCAAATGCTAGGGCTTATTTTGTTGAGCTTTTTTGGGGTTATTCCAATCATAGGTTGGATTTTGTTGCTTGTTATTTTTGTCGCTTGGCTTATGAGTTTAGTAAGCGCCCTTGGTGGCAACATGAAACCTACTTTTTTGTTGGGCGATAAGTTTCAAGAGTGGTTTAAGTCTTTATAATAATTATAAGAGGCTGTCTGAAAAGTTAAACTCTATGTCATATTGAGCCTGTTGAAATATCTCAATGTATTGATGATCAATATTGATTTCGACAAGATCAACCTGACAAACGGAAATTAAATGGCTTTTCAGACAGCCTCTTTTTTATTTCTGGAGAAAATATTTATTCGCCATTGCTTCCGTTAAACTTACGTTCCAATTCAGCTTGAAATTCTTCCATAACGGGGCGTACCGTACTTTCGGGAAGGTCGGCGATTTTAATGTACATCAATCCGTCCACCGAATTATTAAACAACGGATCGACATTAAAGGCCACCAATTTGGCATTTTGCTTGATGTATTTTTTAAGTAGTACGGGCAGGCGCAATGCTCCCGGCTCTACTTCATCAATAATTTTGTCGAATTTGTTTAGATCGGCTTCGGTTTCATCAAAAACAAAATCTTTATCGGCATCCTTCAGTTTTACCTTAAATTCCTTTTTCGGTCGAACGTACTGTGCAATATAGGGATCGTAGTAGTGCGATTTCATAAACTCGATCATCAAAGATTTCGAGAAATTTGAAAACTGATTGCTGATGCTCACCCCACCAATTAAGTAATTGTGCTCGGGGTAGCGCAGGGTAGTGTGCACAATGCCTTTCCAAAGTAAAAATAAAGGCATGGGCTTTTGTTGGTATTCTTTAATGATGAATGCACGGCCCATTTCGATAGACTCGCTCATCATTTTGTACAATTCGGGCTCGAACCTAAAGAGGTCTTGCAGATAAAACCCGTTGATGCCAAAGCGGGCAAAAATTTGAGAGCCCAAGCCCATACGGTAAGCGCCTACCATCACGTTTTTTTCGTTGTCCCAAAGAAACATGTGGTGGTAATACTCGTCAAAATGGTCTAAATCTATGGCTTCGTTGGTGCCTTCTCCCACTTCCCTAAAGGTGATTTCTCGCAATCTTCCAATTTCACGGAGTATGTTGGGCACTTTTTTGGCTTCGGCCAGAAAAACTTCGTAGTTTTTGCTTTCCAGTAAGCGGGAGCCATCTTCCCTAAGCATTTCAACTTCTTTGGCCATTAATGTAGAATCAACCGGAGTGACGATGTTTTTTGGGGCTTTTGATGTTTTTAAGGTGGACGATAGCCCGTCTAAAATTTTTGATTTGTGCTCGAAAGCATTGGCTAACATATAGGTTTTTCGGCGTAAAAATTCTGAAAAATCCTTTAGGTTGGTGTACTCTTTTTGGTCTTCCACCGAAATGGGCCTGCCTATGCGTACTTTAATGGTACGGCGTTTTTGGGTAAGTAGTTCTGAAGGGAGTTTGGCTGTTCTAAAGGTATCGTTGATTTTTGAAAGCTTGTAGAAGAGTTTGCTGTTTTTGGCATGGAAATAAATGGGCACTACGGGCACTTCGGCTTTTTTTACCAGTTTCATGGCGGCTTCCTCCCAAGGACGATCTACTACCAATTTGCCGTCGCGGTAGGTAGAAACCTCCCCAGCAGGGAAAATGCCCAACGGATGCCCTTCGCGCAAATGTAATATAGAATTTTTAAAACCGGTTACGCTCGATTTGGCATCCTTTCGATCTTCAAAGGGATTTACCGGCATGATAAATGGCTTTAAAGGCTCTATGCGATGCAGCAAAAAGTTGGCTATAATTTTAAAATCCTTGCGTTGTTCCAACATTAGTTTCAACAACAGAATACCGTCGATGCCCCCCAACGGGTGGTTGGAAATTGTAATGTAGGCCCCGTCTTTTGGCAATCGCTTTAAATCTTCTTCGGGAATTTCGAATTTTATTTGGAAGTCGTCCAAAATAGCATTCAAAAAATCCAAATTGCTATGGTGCTTGTTGCGGTTGTATATTTTGTTGAGGGTAGAGATTTTAAGGAGTTTCATTAACAGCCATCCTACAAAAGTGCCAATAAAACCGTACTTATCCAGTTGGATGGCTTTGGCTACTTCTTTGGCAGATACCAGCCCGTTATGTTGTGGTTTGCTCATGCTGTAAATGTACTAAATAGTTTCTTTTTTTTGAGAGCTTTGCGCTGCCTTTAGTTTTTTTGCCTAAGATATAGTTGCTTGTTTTGTAGCAAGTGGTCTTAGATTTCCTGTCTCAGTAAAGATGGCAACTTCGTGCAACAACGATAAAGAATTAGAATAATTAATAGAAGAATTTGTCGATACACATATAGCTAAATCTACATAAAATGTCATGCTGACGAAGGAAGCATCTCATTT
>CAZZDI010000102.1:0-9593 GCA_964653155.1 uncultured Flavobacteriaceae bacterium
TTAAAATCTTTTACACGCTCACGGGCAACGATAACCTCTTGTTCATTAAACGAGTTCAGTTTTATTTGTAAACGGGAGTTGGTATAGCTTACCATATCTTTTATAGCATTGATGTTTACAAAGAATTTTCTGTTGATTCGGAAAAAAGTTTGGGGTTCCAGTTCGTTTTCCAAATGCTCTAAAGTGGTATCCAAAAGGTAATTTCGCCCCTCGGTGGTGTGCAGGTAAGTGCCTTTGTTTTCGCTGTAAAAACATTCAATGTCGTCGATGTTTATCAGTTTTAAGTGTTGCCCCACTTTTACCGAAAAGCGCTTTTTATACTCGCGGTCTATGGGGTTGACGAGCAATTTTTTTATATCGTTGAAATCGAGAGTTACGGCTTGGTTGTGGTGAGTACGTTCTTTGTATTTGTTTACGGCAGTGGCCAATTCGTCTTCATCAATAGGTTTTAAAAGATAGTCGATGCTGTTCAGTTTAAAGGCTTGCAGGGCATATTCGTCGTAGGCCGTGGTAAAAATGACAGCCGATTTTATTTCGAGAGCTTCAAAAATTTCGAAGGATAATCCGTCGCTAAGTTGAATATCTAGAAAAATTAAATCAGGGTGCGTGTTGTTTTGAAACCAATTGATGGATTCTTCAACCGAATGCAGCATGGTTTCTGCATTGAGGTTTAGGGTTTGAAGCATACGTTGCAGTCTTCTTGCCGATGGTTTTTCGTCTTCTATGATAATAATGTTCATGTACGCTTTGCTTTATTCGTTGTTTTAAAGTTTCAGTTTAAAAAGATAGAAACCGTTATTCCCAACGTGTTGTGTTTTCCTTGTCAAGGAACTCTTGCATTTTTCGTGCCTCCCATTCTTTTTTGAAAATAATGCGGCCTTTAAAGACGTGCCAGCCATGAATGATGATAAAGGCCGTCCAGGCAACAAGAATGATAATGTCGAACCAAAAGAAAAAATCGGCATGTGGCCCTTCCATGATATATAAATTATAGAGTAAAAGTGCTACCACAATAAAGTAACCGACCAAATGGATGTAAAATACTTTTAGGTGGTACACTTTTTTTTGAGCCTTAAGGTAGTTTTTTTCGGTATTTTTTTCAGGATTCATTTTTAGCTGAATTTATGTTTGTTGTTTTCTTTTTCCATGTATTCTTTTATTTTGCGCTGTTCCCAGTTTTTTCCGAAAAGGAAATCTGGGCCATAAACGCTTAAAAAGTGGAACAGTAGGCCAATGCCCCAAAAAAGAGCCGTGGCAAAGGTGCCGAAACTAAATAGGTTTCCGCCGTTGGTGACTATCATTATAATTATGAATAGATTGACCATAATGTAACTGGCGAGGTGCCAATAAAAGCCCATTATTTTTTTTACTTTTTCTTTGGCTCTTAAATAGGCGTCTTCCCTAGAGAATTGTTCTTGTGAGCCTTCGTTGTTGTAGGGTTCTAAATCGTGATTTGTCATTTTTTTTAAGGTATTATTTCCAACGGTTTTTTTCTTCGTCGCGCATAAATTGTTCTATTTTGCGTTGCTCCCAATTGTTGCCTAAAACGCCATTGTTTACAAAAACGCGGTAGGCCTGTATGGCAAGCCCGAGCCCCCAGCCAAACATAGGAAACCAAAACCATTGGAAGCCCCAGAATGTTTTGTAGTTAACAAAAATTAAAAATGGAATGATGATGCAATACGAGATTAGGCTATAATAAAATCCTTTTAACTCTTCAACATGTTTGCGTGCGCGTACGTAGCGCTCGTCTAATCTGGATGGTAATTCTGTTTGTTTCATGATTGATATTTGTTTGGTAAGCATAGGTAATGCCACGGCAAAACGGTTTGCTTCTTGATTGATGTTTACTTTTTTATTGGTTAATAAATTGTAACGTTGCTTGATGTTGCTGAGCCCAACGCCACTACTTTTTTTTACGATTTGTTTGGGCTGCAGGTTATTTTCTACCACCAAATGGCCCTGTTTTTCAAGTATGTTAATACGAAGCGGTTTACTGGGCGTGACCATATTGTGCTTTACGGCATTTTCAAGAAGCAGCTGTAACGATAGCGGCACTACTTTGCTTTCGGGGTTTGCGGCACGCTCGGGCATGGTAAATACAATGCTGTCTTCAAAACGCATTTTAATTAGTGACATGTAGGTTTTTGCAAATTGCAACTCTTCATCAACGCTTACCAGTTCTTTGTTTTTTTGTTCCAAAACGTAACGGTAAACTTTTGAAAGCGATGTAGTGAATTTTTGGGCCTTTTGCGGGTTTTCTTCAATTAGGCTGGTAAGCACGTTTAAACTGTTGAACAAAAAATGCGGATCTAACTGGTTTTTTAAAGCATCGAACTTGGCGCTTGCCGTACCGGCAATTAC
The DNA here is from genome assembly GCA_964653155.1 of uncultured Flavobacteriaceae bacterium. Taxonomy (GTDB): domain Bacteria; phylum Bacteroidota; class Bacteroidia; order Flavobacteriales; family Flavobacteriaceae; genus Flavisericum. Next base: position 2,365 of record CAZZDI010000102.1, read on the forward strand.
TTTTTGCTCTTTTATCCTGTTCTGTTGGTAGGTGTTATAAAAATAAATAACGTAAAAGGCAATTACAATGGTTAGGGTAATCCATAGGCCAAATTGATAGTAACCGAACTTTTCATTCAATAAAAAATCGGAAAAACTGCTGCCGTTAATTAGCATGGCTGTTGTGGCTCGCAGAACGAACAAACCCAGCAGAGTGATGATTGTAGAGCCTGAAATACCCACAACAATCCGTTTAATGGTGTCTGTTTTTTTCCAGTTGCGTTGCTTCAGGTAATCAAAAAAATACATGTTTGAATAGCCTAAAACGAACGAGTAGATTTGATAAAATACAAAACTGGTTACAAAATTAGCCGTAGTTTCAAAACGGAATCCGTTCGATAAAAAGTTGCCAACCACAAAAATGGCACAACCAATTAAAAAGGCGATGGTGATATTTTTGATAGATTTTACCATAAACAATAATTAATGTAAAACAGCTTCCTTGGTTTTAAAATTAACAAAAAGATTTATGCTGCAAATATCTGGTTGAAGTAGCTTTTTTAAAAAAGAGAAATACTGAATTGTTATTTTTTGGCGATGGAATGTAATAACTTTTCAAAGGACAAGCAGCAAGGTTTCTTGAAGAGAGCAAAATATCAATAAAAAGAAACCCCCAACAGAAAAATATTGGGGGTTAAAAAAGGCTATTAATTAAGTTACTTAGGTTCCTGCCAACTTAAAGTATATAGGCACAGCATACGATACTTTTACGGGTTTGCCTCGTTGCATGCCAGGTTTCATTTGTGGCAATGAACTGATAATGCGCTCGGCCTCGGTTTCTAAAATTTTGTCTGGCCCACGTGAACGAACGTTGGTGGTGATGCCTTTATGGTCTATAATGAACACAACAGAAACTCTGCCCTGTATGCCCATATCCAGTGCGGGTTGTGGGTAACTAAAATTTTTCATGACATGCTGCTGTATTTTTCTTTCGAAACATGCTTTTGTCTCCGCTTTTGATTTTCCTTCGCAGCCCGGAAAAACAGGCACCTGTTCTATTACGGCAAAGGCCACTTGTACATCTTCAACATATTCTTCAACGTGTACATCGCCAACATCAACAATATTTCTTTCAACAATGGCATCGTCTTGGCTGGTTTCGGTGCTTTCAATAATTGTTTCCTCTATTTCCTCAACATCATCAACAATTTCAATATTGGTTTGAACAACGGCCGGTGGCGGTGGCGGTGGCGGTGGCGTATTCATCTGTACTATTGGAATATCTTCCTCTTGTTGTTCATCCATTTGAACAATATCGATTTCCGTCTCGCTTTTTTCGTATGTACGGTATTCTAGAGCTTGCCATGAAAAGAACAACATTAAATTTAGCCCAATAGCAAAATATGTGCTGCTATTTCTTCCAATTTCTAGCTGGGGGTTCTTTTTAGCTTCCATGATCTGTTAATTTTTATTTGACATCTATCCTTCTATTGCTATTGTAAAATTATCCAATAGTTGAGGTTTCAACTATGACAAATGTCATATTGGAACTTCCGTAAATTGGCGCTATGGGCTACAAAAAAAGCCTGCGTTTTTAGCAGGCTTGTTAACATGTTTAAAGAACTTTAGCTTAAGAAACTTTTATGCTTCTTGCCGGTTTTTGTTTGGCTTCTTCCTTTTTGGGGAGGTGAATGTTCAGTATGCCTTCGTTGTAACTGGCGTTGATTTTTGAATCTTCGACAGTTTCTGGCAAGGTGAAAATTCTTTTAAATGAAGAATAACCAAACTCACGCCGAGTGTAACCTTCGTCTTTTTGTTCGTTGTTTTCTTTCAGTTCTGCCGAAATGGACAGCGTGTTATTGTCTAAGCTGATATTGAAATCGGATTTTTTTAATCCGGGAACTGCCATTTCTACAATAAAGGCATCAGCCTCTTCTTTAATATTTACTTTTGGAACTGAAATGCCTGTATTGAAATTAGACGAAAACAATGATGGAAATTCGCCCATTGAAAAGTCATCAAGCCAGTTCGATAACGATGGAAAACTTGATAACGTTTTTTTGTTTGCTAAACCTCCATTTTTCGGTAATGTTGCTAAATTGCTCATAATTAAAAAATTTAAGTTAAACATTTGTTTTTCAGTTTAATAAAGGCAAAATGAGTGCCAATTGTAAAAAACGCATTTAAAAGTGTGTTTTAGTGCTGAAAAGTGACATTTTTTCACGATTTGGCTATTGTATAGTGCCAAAATTTCGGGGTAATTCCATAAAACAAAAAAAGCCTGAACAGGGGGAGTTCAAGCCTTTTTTTGGATTAATAACTGTAGGTTAAATATTAAAACTTAATGATACTGTAATGTTGTTGTTTACGCGATCTATGGTTGCCGTATCAATTAGGCCAATGTTGTATAAAGGTGTGGCATTGGTACGTTCGGAACGGTCGTAAGTTAAATCCAATTTCGTGTTTCCGAAATTAAAGCCCAATCCTAAAGAGTAGCCGCTTAAATCGCCAACGGTAACGCCATCGGCATAAGGGCTTTCTTCAAAGCGGTAACCGCCCCTAAAACTAAATTGGTTGAGTTTGTACTCGCCGCCCAAACGGTAAGTTGAGGCATCTGTAAGTACGTTGGCAATTCCTTCGTTTAAATCCATATAATCGCCTTCTGGTTTAAATTTGGTTTTGCTGTAATCTTTTCTGGAATAATCAAAACTGATCAATCCTTGTTGCCCAAATACATAGGCTAAGCTCCCTGAAATTTTTCCCGGGGTTTGTAGTTTGTATTGTGGGTACACATTTACCACATCGGGGTTGATGGCTTGCGTAGTGTTCGATCCGTTGTCATTACGAACAGTAGCTATGTATTGCGTGGTTTCTTCTTCAATGGTGTACCAAGTGGGTGAGTCGTAAGTAACGCCCAATCTAAATTCTGGGCTCAGTTTCATGATTCCTCCCAATTGAAATGAAAAGCCGCTACCTGTGGTTGATAGGTTGTTTTCAAATTCAATACTGTTAACTACCGATCCTGCATTCGTATTGTTTTCAAATAATAAAGTCGATTTTTGGTAATCGATGAAATGTGAATTTAGGTTCAGTCCTAAATATAGATTGTCTTCGTATTGAGCTGCCACATTAAACGTGATTTTTCCGTTGTAACCTGTGGCTAAATAGGAATAATCGTGCTGAAAGTTGCCGGATGCTACATTTGCGAAATAAGTGGAATTGGCATCGTCATCTATATTTTCAGGTTCTAAGATAAAAGATTCAAAACCTAAAAAAGCTTGTTGATGAGCGAAACCATAAGACGAACCAATGTCTAAATAAGCATCACTTAAAGATTCATCAGGAAAAGCTGAAATCTCATCAAGTCTAAGTCCGTCAGCATAATCATAAAAATAACTGGCTATGGAATTGCTGAATTGCCCATCGTCATTGGTATTCAAGCCTCGTGCATTCCAATAATCATCATGATTTCCAGTGCGTTCATAGGCTACGGCAATGGCCACTTTTCGCCACGGTGAATTGTTTCGGGTAGCAAACACAAAAGCGGCACCACCTTGGTTGATATCGAAACTGGACTGGTCGCTAACAACCGAATTTCCAAAATAGTTGGTGTTGTTCTCAACAGCTACGTTCGATCCGGTAAAAGCCACGTGACTTCTTGTAAATACAGCCGAACCAGCGGGGTTGAGGCTTACGGCACTCATATCGCCGCCAAGGGCACCAAAGGCGCCACTTAAGGCTCTAAAACGGGCGGTACCCTGAATGTTGTCTTGCGAATACCTTAGTGCATCACTTATATCTTGGGCGTAAACTGAAGACATAGACAGCAAGCCAATGCCTAGTAACTTTAACTTTTTCATGTGCTTTTGTTTCTTTAAAATTTGGGTTGAAGTTTATCGTCTTCGTCCTCCGCCACTGCTTGAAGACCTTGTTCCTGAGCTGCTTCTGCTGCTACTTGATGATCTAGAATAATTTCCGCTAGAGCTTGAACTAGAACTACGACTTGGTGTGTAGGTAGAACTTCTTGAATTTGACGGCGTTCTGTAAGTGCTGCCAGAGTTTGAATTGCTGCGTGTTGGCTGTCTGTAAACAGTACTTGAACTTCTTCTAGTAGAGTATGACGAATTTCTTGAGCTAGAGTTTGTAGAAGGCGTACGGGTAACCGTGCTTCGGCGCGTAACGCCACTGTTGGCACGTGTTCCGTTGCTATTGTAGGTTCTTCTGTTAACCGTAGTCGATGAAGAATTCCTGTTTACGCTACTTCTTCTAGCGGTGTTGTATTTAGACGATGTACCACGGTTTAAGGTGCTTACACTGCTTCTCCTGCTGGTATTGGCCGAACGGTTTGAGTAATTTGTAGCATAGCTGCCTCTTCTTGTGGCGCTGTAAGCAGGGCTTCTTCCGTTGTAATATCGGTTACCGTAGTATCCGTAATTGTTATATCCATAATATCTGCCATATCTATAAGGATACCCATAATAGCCACCGTACCACGGATTATAGGCCCATCCGCTGTAAAAGCCCCCATAATAAAATGGATCGTAATAGCCCCAGTTATTCCAGCCCCAATAGTTGCCCCAACGGTTGTATCTCCAATTGTTCCAGCCCCAGCCAAAACCAGCGTTCCAGCCCCAGTTGTTCCAACCATTATCAACATAATTAATGGTTACATTATTGCTGTCTTGCCCCCATCCGGCATAGCCATCATAGTTATTGGCTATGGTATCGTCTTCAAAATTATTGCTTTCGTAAGTATCGATATCTGTAAAAATGGCATCTTCCGGATTGTAACTATCGGCCTCAATAGCCTTGGTTTTAAAATAGTTTTGGTAATAGTTGCCGTTGTTTTGGTTAGGCACTTCAACAACCGCATCCTCATAGACCGAGTACCTTTCGGTTTCTCCATAAATACCATCGTCGTTCCCACCAACATATTGATACGAACCACATGACACTAAGCCAAATACAAGCCCGAACAGCCCCCAAATTGGCATTTTCCTTTTTATGTAGTTGTTAAGTTGCATATCTGTTTAATTTTATTGTTGAACATAACAAAAATAGTTAGTTTTGCTGAACTATTTTTTTATTTAACAAAGTCACAACATTTGTGCCAAAACTAAAATATGAGCAAAAAACTTACCAGTAGAGCAGAAGATTATTCCAAATGGTATAATGAATTGGTTGTAAAAGCCGATTTGGCCGAGAACTCTGCCGTTAGAGGTTGTATGGTTATTAAGCCTTACGGCTATGCGATTTGGGAAAAAATGCAGGCGGAATTGGATAGAATGTTTAAGGAAACCGGGCACCAAAATGCTTATTTCCCATTATTTGTTCCAAAAAGTTTATTTGAAGCCGAAGAAAAAAATGCTGAAGGTTTTGCCAAGGAATGTGCGGTAGTAACCCACTACCGATTACAGAACGACCCTGACAAACCCGGTAAGTTGCGCGTAGATCCAGAAGCCAAGCTGGAAGAAGAGTTGGTAGTAAGGCCAACCAGTGAAGCCATTATTTGGAATACGTATAGAAATTGGATCCAATCGTATAGGGATTTGCCTATTTTAGTGAACCAATGGGCCAATGTGGTGCGTTGGGAAATGCGTACAAGATTGTTTTTGCGTACCGCCGAATTTTTATGGCAGGAAGGGCATACGGCACACGAAACCAAACAGGAGGCTTTGGCTGAAGCCGAACAGATGAACAACGTTTATGCCACTTTTGTTGAAAAATTTATGGCTATTCCCGTGATACAAGGTTTAAAAACAGAAAGTGAACGTTTTGCAGGAGCCGATGAAACCTATTGTATTGAAGCCTTAATGCAAGATGGCAAAGCCTTGCAAGCGGGTACATCGCATTTCTTGGGACAAAATTTCGCAAAAGCATTCGATGTTAAGTTTGCCAACAAAGAAGGCAAGCAAGATTATGTTTGGGCCACCTCGTGGGGGGTTTCCACCCGCTTAATGGGCGCCTTGATCATGACGCATAGCGATGATAACGGCTTAGTGCTTCCGCCAAGTTTAGCACCCAACCAAGTGGTTATTGTTCCCATTTATAAGAGTGAAGAAGACTTAAATGCGATTACTGAGGTAGCTAATAGCATCATGAGCGATTTAAGAGCCAAAAACATTACCGTTAAATTCGACAACCGAACCACACACAGGCCAGGAGCTAAGTTTGCTCAACACGAATTGCAAGGCGTGCCTTTACGAATGGCTATTGGGCCAAAAGATTTAGAAAATGGAACGGTAGAATTAGCTAGACGGGACACCCTAAGCAAAGAAGTGATTGCGTTGGACAATATAAATGATAAAGTAGAAACCTTATTGAAAGAAATTCAAGAAACGCTTTTCAGTAAGGCGTTAACCTTTAGGGACGAGCATATTACAGAGGTTGATACTTTTGAAGAGTTTAAAACCGTTTTGGAAACCAAAACAGGGTTTATTTCGGCACATTGGGATGGCACCAATGAAACGGAAGACAAAATAAAGGAGCTCACCAAGGCAACCATTAGATGTATTCCTTTGGATGCGAAAGAAGAAGACGGCGTTTGTGTGTATTCCGGAAAGCCTTCAAAACGTAGGGTTTTGTTCGCTAAAGCCTACTAACATTGCTGCTGTGAATGCCTAACGATTTTTTTACGAAAAATTTCATATAGGTCTTGCAGCATTTAAAAATAGTTGTATTTTTGCATCCGCAATGGAAACATTGCTGTTCATTAAAAAATTTTTAAAAAAGTGTTGCAGGTTAAATTTAAAGTTTTAAATTTGCACACTCAAAATAAAATGGCCCGTTCGTCTATCGGCTAGGACGCCAGGTTTTCATCCTGGTAAGAGGGGTTCGATTCCCCTACGGGCTACAATATGTTATAATAAAAAAGCAAAATGGCAAATCATAAGTCAGCATTAAAAAGAATTAGAAGAAACGAAGCAAGACGCGTGGTAAACAAGTATCAGCACAAAACTACTCGTAGTGCTATAAAGAAATTGCGTGAGTTGACTGATAAGAAAGAAGCTGAAGCACTGTTTCCTTCTGTAGTTTCTATGTTGGATAAGCTAGCAAAGAAAAACATCATTCATGCTAACAAAGCTGCCAACCTTAAATCTGGCTTGGCAAAACATGTAGCTGCTTTGTAATAAGCATTAAGGTCTATAATAAAACAAAAAAGCTTTCCAATTTATGGAAAGCTTTTTTGTTTTATCATAGTTTCTGTAAAAATGGCGGCTATGGTTTTATAGCTAAATCTGAATAGTTTG
>CAZZDI010000103.1:0-9557 GCA_964653155.1 uncultured Flavobacteriaceae bacterium
TCTATTTTTTTACTTAAAGCCGATTTGTTTTTTTTTGCCACGAATGTTTGAATGTACTCCTAAATTACAAATTTATTTTGATAGGAAGAGCGTTGGGCACGAAGCCGAAAGCTTTAATATGTTTTCGGTGGCATGGAGTTTATAATTGGGGTTTGGTTTACTTCAACGGTACGGCAACTTTAATATTGTCCCACGCCATGGTGAGCGCCAATTTGTCGGTGCTATTGTCAAATGCAATGGTAAATTGTTCTACTGCGTGGTCCAATTGCTCAACGGGCACTTCAACATTCAGCACGTCGTAATTAGGATCCCACATAGGTTGCATTTGTGCGTTAACCCCCCAAGAATATTGCTTTGAATTGAACATAACCGACCAAGTGGAATCTTTCGGGACGGTCCATAACGTGTATTTTCCGGCAGGCAATTGCATGCCTTTTATCTCTAACGGTTGGTTGGTTTCAAACGTAGTGGCTTCGTTGGCTCCTGTACGCCATACTTGGTTATAAGGCACCAAACCACCAAAAATTTCCCGTTCCTTTTTGTAGGGGCGGTTATAAAACACTTTCATTTTTAAATCGTTAAGTTTAAATTCTACCGTGTCCTTCGGGCTCAATCTGCTGTCAAAAATATTTTCAACAAAGGCTGAATATAAAAATAAGCCGAGAGCAATAATGGAAAGTAGGATTAACAGTCGTTTTAAAAAGGTGTTCATATAGAGCATTTTAAAGAGGCACAAATATAATTTAAAAGGGATAACTACTAAAATGCAAACGCATATTTATTTAGCTTTGTTATGCACTCCCCAAAAAAAAGTATGAGTTTTTTGCAACACCTTGTTTTTTAAATCGTCTTTTAAAGTGAACTAACCAAAACCAGAAGCTCACCAAGCATGTTTCAAGTTAACATTATAGAACAATGTAAACAAAACAACCGTAAAGCACAATTGCAGTTATACAACCAGTACTGCAACGGGATGTATATTGTGGCCAAACGGTTTTTGAAAGATGCCGCCGATGCCGAAGATGCGGTACAGGAAGCCTTTATCAAAGCTTTTGAAAAACTGTACCAATTTGAGGCCGAAGTGACTTTTGGGGCTTGGTTGAAACGTATTGTGGTAAATACATGTATCGACGTTTTAAAATCGAAAAAACATCAACTTGTAGAGTTGAACGAGGTACACCTTAAAGTAGTCGATACACCAAAAAACGACAAATGGTTGGTTGAGGATACAATAACCCTAAGCGATGTAAAAGTGGCCATTGGCAAACTGCCCGATAAATACCGGTACGTGGTGATGCTGTATTTAATTGAAGGCTACGACCATCAAGAAATTTCGGAAATTCTTGGGATTTCGGAAGTGGCTTCGCGAACGCAATTATCGAGAGGGAAAACCAAATTACAAACCTTATTAACACCCCAAAAAAATGGCACAAGATATTAGAGAATGGTTTAAAAACGATGCGGTTTCGGGTGAAAATATGCCAGAAAACCACCAAGCACGGTTTTTGGAAAAATTGGACAAAGCCATGCCCGTTGCCAAAAGGAATCCCTTTAGTTGGTTGCAAGTGGCGGCAAGTATTGTGGTGCTTTTTGGTTTGGGGTTCGGCGCGTTTAAGTTTTTTGAAGCCCCACCCGTTGAAAGCGATAATAATGTGGCAACAACTCCGGTTGTTACAACCAAATCGTTGGGCGATATTTCACCCGGATTGAAAAAAGTGGAAGATTATTATCTGGCCAGTATCAATTTGGAACTTTCTAAAATTGAATACACTCCAGAAACCAAAGAACTTTTTGATGGCTATTTATCGCAATTAAATGAGTTGGACAAAGAATACAAGCGCCTATCGGTGGAGCTCACCGAAATGGGCCCCAGCGAACTCACCGTTAATGCCTTAATCGACAACCTAAAACTCCGTTTAAATTTACTGTATCGCCTTCGTAATCAAATCAAATCATTAAAAACTTCAAACACCAACGACGTGGTACAATCCATCTAAAGCAATCAAAAAATGAACAGTAAAATCATAAAAATAAACATTTTTGCCCTGTGCTTCCTTGCAATGGGAAGCCTGCGGGCACAAAACAAATTGGCCAAAGTGTCGCAGTCCATTAAAGTAGATAAAGACGTGGTTATCGATTTGAATTCGAGCCACTGCAATATTGTGTTCGATACTTGGAACAAAGATGTAGTAGAAATTGAAGCCTATATTGAAGGCGAAAAGCTGAGCGATGATGAATTACAAAACGCTCTTAAAATGTGGAAGGTGGATGTTGATGCCACGCAAAACCAAGTATCGATAAACGCTGCCGGGGGCGGTTCGCCACATTGGGTGGTGCATACCGATGGTGACGACGATGTAAAAGTGATTTTAAAGGAACTGAAGTACGAGTTGGCCGAAATGCCCGAAATGGATTTCGATGTGCATGTTGTTGAAGTTCCTGAGATTTCCGAAATCCCTGAATTGCCCGAAATGCCAGCGATGCCCGAATTGCCAGAATTACCAGAGCTGCCCGAAGGCATCCACAATTTCAATTTTGATTATGAAGCCTATAAAAAGGACGGTGAAAAATATTTGAAAAAATACACCGAACAATTTGAATCGAAATTCGGAAAAGATTTTGAAGAAAAGATGCAGGCTTGGGGCGAAAAGTTCGGAAAGGAATGGGGCGAAACATATGGCAAACAGATGGAAGAATGGGCCAATCAATTTGAAAACCGTTGGAACCAAGAAGTATTTGCCGAAAAAATGGCCGAATTGGGCGAGCGTTATGCCGAACGCATGGAAAGACATGCCGAGCAAATGGAAGCCCAGGCGGAAAGACACGCTGAACATGCCGAACGCATGGCAGAAGCTCACCAAGCCAGAATGGAAGTCCATAAAGAACGCGCGAAACAAGCTAAACAACGACAGAAAAAAGTAATCAAAATTATTGAAGAAAAGTCGAGCATTGATGCCAAGAAAACCATTAAAATTAAAATGCCTAAAAAGGCCAAGTTGAAGGTGAATGTAAGGTATGGCGAAATAGAATTTGCCGCCAATGTTGATAATTTGGAGGCCAATGTATCGCATGCCAAGTTTAAAGCACATAGCATTGATGGAAGTTTAACTTCCGTCAATGCTTCCTATTCGCCGGTTTCTGTATCGCATTGGAATTTGGGCGAACTTAACTTAAATTATGTAAACCGTGCCGATTTGGAATATGTTAACCATTTGGTTTTAAACGCTGTATCTTCAAATGTGGGGGTGGGTAAACTTTCGGGCAGTGCCGTGATTGATGGCAATATTGGCGACTTGTCCATTACTGCAATTGATGACAGTTTTTCCAATTTAAATGTGATTTTACAAAATAGTAATGCGGTAATTACGCTTCCAAAAGTGGAGTGCAACGTTACTTATAAAGGCACACATTCGCAGTTTTCGCACCCTAAAAACAAAACCAAGGGTAGTACTTCCAATTTTTCGACCACTAGTTTAGGCAGCGGAAAAAGTATAGTGGTGAATGCCAAGTATAGCGATGTGGTTATGAAATGATATGACTCGATAATCGAGATTTAAATACTCTGAGTTTTGCCCTGAGTTAGTTTACCTTTCTTCCTTAGCAGAAATTCTTTCATTAATCGCAGCAATAATATCTTCAGGTGGAGTTAAATAATCAAACCACAGTGTACCTTCTTTCTTTTTAAACCACGTTAATTGTCGTTTGGCAAAGCGTCTCGTATTTTTCTTGATTTCGGCAATGGCAAAATCCAGCGTCCATTGGCCTTCAAAATAATTGAACAGTTCTTTGTAGCCTACTGTGTTCAGTGCGTTGAGGTGCTTCTGCGGAAACAGGGTTTTGGCTTCCTCCAATAGACCTTCGGCCATCATCATGTCCACACGTTTTTCAATGCGGCTGTAAATGGTTGGTCTTTCGGCGGAAAGCCCAATAGTTATGGTTTTAAAGTTGCGCTTATCTTTTCCTTTGTTCAAAAAAGAAGAATAAGGTTGGCCGGTGCCGATGCAGATTTCCAAAGCACGGATAACGCGGTGCGGATTGTTAATGGCAATAGCATTATAGGAAACGGGATCCAAAACTTTTAATTGGTTCTGTAAATGGGCAAGGCCTTTTTCTTCTAAATTGGTATTCAATGTGTCTCGGATACTGCCGTCAACATCTGGGAAGTCATCCAAACCATTAACCACGGCATCAACATACAAGCCCGATCCGCCTACCATAATCACTGCGTTGTGTTTTTTTAATAACACATCCAAACGGGCTATGGCATCGCGCTCAAAAGCACCAACGCTATACTGGTCGTGAATGGACTTATGATGGATAAAATGGTGCTTGGCGGCACTAAGTTCTTCTTTGCTTGGTGCCGCGGTGCCGATTTGCATTTCCTTGAAAAACTGTCGCGAATCAGCCGAAATGATTTCGGTATTAAAATGCTGAGCCAATTTTATGCTCAATGCCGTTTTGCCTATGGCCGTGGGGCCGGTAATAGAGATTAAATATTTAGTCATCCTTTAATTTATGTCCGCATTTTCTGCAGTACGACGCATCGTCTAAAATAATATCTGAGCCACAGTTTGTACAAGAAGAGTTTTTTAGATTTGACGATTTTCCGCTTGTAGAAGCGTATTCGGCCGAAACGATTCCGGTGGGCACAGCAATAATGCCGTATCCAATAATCATAATAAAGGTTGCCAATATTTGCCCCACGGCAGTTTGCGGGGTAATATCGCCAAAACCAACCGTAGTAAGGGTTACAATGCACCAATAAATACTTTGCGGAATACTTTTAAAGCCGTTGTCTGGCCCTTCAATCAAGTACATCACCGTACCCAAAATGATGGAAATAATAAAAACAAAAAATATAAAGATAAAAATTTTAGAACGGCTGTTTCTTAATGCCTTTATTAATTTGTTCGATTCGCCAACATAGCGTATCAGTTTTAAAATCCTGAACACTCTTAGCAAGCGTAATGCCCTGAAAACGGCTAAAAAATGGGTGTCTAAAATAAAAAAGGAAAGGTATTTTGGTAAAGTGGAAAGTAGATCTACAATACCGTAAAAGCTTAAAATATATTTTTGGGGTTTGTTGACGCTTATAACCCTCAAAATGTATTCAATGGTAAATAAAATGGTGATTATCCATTCAGAAACATTAAAAAAGCTATGGTATTTGTTATCGAGGTGCTCAATGCTTTCCAGCATGATTATAATGATGCTAAAAATGATGGCTATGAGTAAAACAATGTCGAACAGCTTTCCGGCACGGGTATGGGTGCCATATATCACTTCGTGAATTTTGGCCCTCCATTTGCTAATGTTGTTGGGTTTTTCCATGGTAGTGCTAAAATACTGAAAGATTAAATATTGGGTTTTAGTAAAATTAAGGAGTTGTTTTGGGTGTCGATAATTTTAGCCATAAACTTTTTTATATAAGGGTAAAATTCGGGAGGGTAAACTACTTCATTAAAATTGAATTTCATTATCAAATTGATTGAACTTCCAACTTGTTTGGCAGAAAAACTTAAAGTTCCTGTTTTGTTTGGTAAGGCCAAAATGAAATCTTTTGGTATTTCAACAACACTATAATCGTCGCTGTACTTTAAGTTGAACATGTATATGTAAGTGCCCTTGTAGCCAAAATCAATAGGGTAGGTGCGCTCTTGCAGTTTAAAAGGGTTCGAACTGAAAAATTTAATCAAAATGGGGTTTAAGTAAATGTTTTCGCTCGTGGCATCAAGATTGTATTTTACCTCGTATTTTTCTGAAAATGTGGGGCTATCTTTTTCTTTTGATAATGCTTCGTGATTGGAAATCTCTAAAAAGGGTGCATTGTTTTCCAATTTTTCAACATAGTTTTCCTTGTTAGAAAAATATTGTTTCTTGGTGCTCAGGGCGTGGTATCCAGAATATTTGGCATCAATATGGCCAAAAACGTTTTGTTCTGCATCGATGCTTAAATCGGCTTTATAAAACACATTGGAAGGTTTCTCGGGGGCGATATCAATCCACTCGCTGCCATTATCAAAATCCAATAAGCGGCCGTACATATTTAGGCACCTAAACGGAAGCCCGCCAAAGCTTAAATAGGGGTCTGTGGCATCGAGTAAGTACGATTTGTTATTGATGTTTGCTTGAACAATTAAATAGTTGAAATCGGTAATAACCGGATATATTTTAGTGGCAAAACCGTTTTCCCTAGTTGAAAGTAAAACGGGGTTGGCATCGATGCCCGTTTCGTTTAAAAGACTATTGAGCAAAATGTTCATGGAAGAAACATTGCCTGATTTGTTTTTGATTAAATCCTTTACGGAAACATCGGAGAAAATTTTGTAATCGCCATTCCAAGTGTAATCATTTTGCACGTGTTTATAAATGGCTTTGGCTTTTTTTAGTGGGTCGCTTTCATTGGTGATGCTTTCACTTAACAACTTTTTAGCATCAACCAATTTTTTAAGTTGCTTACCAATGTCTTTTTCGGTTTTAATTTCTTTATCAACATCTTCCCATGTTTTGGTGTAGTTGTAAACGCGTCCGTCCATGGCTTTAAAGGTTTCCAGCTCATATTCTATTCGGCACAGGTGGTTCATTCTGGCCGTCATAAAATCTTCATCAATAAACGCAGGAATGTCTTTCATGGCATATACAAACTCTGCACAATCGGCCTTTCCGCCACCGGCTTCAATACAGTTTTTTTTGATGCCCGATTTGTGGGTGTCCAATTTTTTGCCGCCCACCAATTTTACATTGTACACCCAATTGGCCGGTGTACTGGTGCGGTATTCGCTGTACACTTTCGGGATATCGTCCTGAAATTCCCATCCGTGGTATTTTCGCATGTAAGGCGATCTTAAATTGTAACTGTAAGTGATTACCGAACCTTCCTTTACGTTGGGTAATGTGAACTTTACCATAGTAATATTTTCGTTGTACTCCTCACGATAAATGTTCTTTTCGTCCAGTTTTGTTGTGGTTACTTCGCCATTTTCGAGGTTGTAAGTTGTACCAATAATATCTTTAATACTTTCGTATTTGTTGCTGCCGCTTTGGTATAGGTAAAGGGTAACGTTGGCATTATCGAACCCTTCTTTGTTAAAAATTTTAATTTTGTGTTTTTTTTCGGTTCTTAAGTCGTAATCAGATGGATCTACGTAACTATTTCCAAATTCGTATAGAACTAGGGCATTGGCTGTAGAATCTTTAGTGTAAGCATTCATTTTTAAGTCTGAAAGTGATACCCTAAAAACCGGAATGTCATCAGAATCTTGTGAAAAAGCTAACAACGAAACCCCAAAAAACAATAGACTAAAGGCAATTTTGTTCATGTTTAGTTTAGTGTTAGTATTTTTAAACGCTTGCTTTTCCTGAGATAACTCTGGATGATGTGCTGCATATCCCTGTTGTTTTGCATGGGGGTGATGATGGATTCCAAAACATCAATATTGTTGATTTGATAATTCAGGTTGAAATAACCCACCCCTTGAAAAACACCGTCTTTTATCAATATGGCGCTGCGTTCGTCCACATCCCGGCCACGATCAATAATTACCATATTTTTGTTGGCATAGCTGTTTTTGTCAATAAGCTGTTTTACCCTTTCGTTATAAGATTCAGGGGATTCTTTTTGTATGCAAGCCCCTTGGCATTCCTTAATATCGTAGTTGAAACAGCTGGATTTTGTTTTGTACAATCCAGTGAGTTTTTGGCACAGATTGAAATCCTCAACCGCTTTGGTAATAAAGCTCTTTCCGCTTTGTCTGGTGCTAAAGGTGGTAATGGGTTTTTTGCGCCCATCGGCCATGTCGATTTTTAAGTTGATATAACCGTTTTCGTCAACAAAACTATAGAGTGCATGGCTAAAAATGGAACGCCTTAACGCCCGATTATAAATGGGGCGGTTCTTTTTTATCTCTTCACTTTCTTTTAAAAGCGCCACCAATTCGCTGCCGGTAGATTCGTAGGTTACCGCCGACACTTTAGATTGAATTTTTTTCGACTTTGCGTTGGTACCCGTAAAATGCTGGTTGATACGTTTTTTTATGTTGTTGCTCTTCCCGATATAGATGATTTCGCCATCCGATTTATGAATGTAATACACCCCCGTGGAAGATGGTAAACTTTCAATAATATCGATATGTCGCGGTTCTAGCTGATGTTTAGGGTTCGATTTGATGGATTGCTTAACAATACTTTTTTCGGTGTCTTTGTTCAGTAATATCTTAAAGAGTTTTACGGTGGCTAACGCGTCGCCTGAAGCCCTGTGGCGGTCGGTCACCGGAATGCCCAACGAGCGCACTAATTTGCCCAAACTGTACGAGGGCTGCCCCGGAATTAAGTTTTTGGACAACTCGACCGTGCACAACGATTTTCGTTCGTAGTCAAAGCCCAAACGTTTAAATTCGGTTTTTAAAATCCTGTAATCGAAATTAGCATTGTGGGCCACCAAAATGCACTCGTCGGTAATCTCGACAATGCGCTTGGCTACTTCGTAAAACTTTGGCGCACTGCGCAGCATATTGCTGTTTATGCCCGTTAGGTTAACCACAAAGGGCTGTATTTCGCGCTCGGGGTTTACCAAGCTGATAAATTGATCCACCACCTCATGGCCATCGTATTTGTAAATGGCTATTTCGGTAATGCCTTCTTCGTTGTACTTTCCACCGGTGGTTTCTATGTCGAGTATTGCGTAGATTTGTTAAAAGTTAAAAGTTAAAAGTTAAAAGTTAAAAGTTAAAAGTTGCTTTTGTATTTTTCTATCGTCTATCGTCTATCGTCTATCGTCTATCGTCTATCGTCTATCGTTAATCAAGAATAATTCCGTTCTCCAAATATACTACTTCCAATTCTAACCATATTACTGCCACACTCAATGGCCAATGGATAATCGCCGCTCATGCCCATACTGATGGTTTTGGGTTGAAAGTTTGGCGCTTCAATGGTTTTTAGTTTCTCAAAAGATGATTTTAAAGCATTGAATTCTTTTGCGATTTGGGTGTCATCATTGGTAAAGGTAGCCATGCCCATAACCCCGGTAATCCGAATGTTTTTTAATTCAGAAAAGGATTCTGATTTTAAAATCTTTAAAGCTTCATCTAAGGTCATGCCAAATTTAGAATCTTCTTCGGCAATTTTTATTTGAAGCAAACAGTCAATAATGCGTTCGCTTTTTTTGGCCTGTTTATCAATTTCCTTCAGCAATTTAAAATTGTCCACGCCATGAATCAGTGATACAAACGGCGCCATATATTTCACCTTGTTCCGTTGTACGTGCCCAATCATGTGCCATTTAATGTCTTTTGGAAGGGCCTCATGTTTTTCGGCCATCTCCTGAATTTTGTTCTCGCCAAATACGCGTTGACCGGCATGGTAGGCTTCCATGATATCGCCCAGCGGTTTGGTTTTTGAAACAGCCACCAACGTTACGTGGTTGGGTAACGAGGATTTTATTTTTTCAAGGTTGTCTTTAATATTCATATTGGCTAAATATAACTTAAATTTTTAAGATTTTTCGTCTGTTTGATGCTTTTGTGATGGCTTGGTTTTAAGTTGATTTTGGTGTTTTT
>CAZZDI010000104.1:0-1812 GCA_964653155.1 uncultured Flavobacteriaceae bacterium
CAATAAAGAAATTGATATCATAGGCGCTATGTACGATATCAATACAGGCGAAGTTGTCTTTTACGAATAAAGTTCTGCATGGGAAGAAAAAATATGAAAAAGAAAATAAGTACGGTAGCATTAATCTTTGGGTTAATGCTACCTTTTTTTGGCCAAGCTCAAGACAGCAACCTTGGTAATTGGCTTATCTACATCGGAAACAAAAAAATAAACTCAAAATGGAACATCCATAACGAAGTCCAGTACCGAAATTACAACGCCATTGGCGATTTAGAGCAATTATTGTTAAGAACCGGTTTGGGATACACTTTTAACGAAGGGAAAAGCAATGTGCTCTTGGGTTACGGTTACATTCTTTCTGAAAATTATATAGGAAGTACCGATGAGAAGATTTCGGTTAACGAACACCGTATTTACCAACAGTTTGTTGCCAAACAAAGCATAGGTTCTGTAAACTTACAGCACAGATACCGCTTCGAACAACGTTTTGTTGAAGACGATTTTAAAATGCGTCTCAGGTACTTTTTGGGAGTAAATATTCCGCTTTGCGTACAGGAAGAAAACCCGAGCAAATGGTATCTTTCAGCTTATAACGAAATATTTTTGAATACCGAATCGGCTGTTTTCGACAGAAATCGGCTTTACGGTGGTTTGGGCTACAACATAAACAAAAATATACGGGTTGAAGCGGGGTACATGAACCAATTTTTTGAAACCGATGGTCGAGACCAATTTAATATTATGACCTTTGTAAACTTTTAAAAATCAAAAAAAAATCAATACTTTAAAGTGTTGATTTTTTTTTTTTTTTTTGCCAACAAACCAATAACTAAATAAAAATAGACCAATTATGAAGAACTTATTCTCAAATATTAAAGGCGATGCTTTTGGGGGAATAACCGCAGGTATTGTAGCATTACCATTGGCATTGGCTTTTGGGGTGTCTTCAGGCTTAGGGCCAACGGCCGGCCTTTACGGGGCTATTTTTATTAGTTTTTTTGCAGCCCTTTTTGGAGGCACCAACACTCAAATTTCGGGGCCAACAGCACCAATGACGGCCGTAAGCATGGTAATGATAGCCGGAATAGTAGCGGCCAATGATGGCGATTTGGATAAAGCACTTCCTGTAATTTTAACGGTTTTTCTTCTTGCGGGTCTTATGCAAATAGGCTTGGGGGCTTTAGGTTTTGGAAAGTACATTAGGTATATCCCGTATCCTGTGGTGTCAGGGTTTATGACGGCCATAGGCCTGATTATAATTATAACCCAAATATTGCCTTCATTGGGCTATTATCCGAAAGAAGACGTTGAGTTTGTAAACACTTTTAAGTCACAGGCCGAAGAAGTTATTTTAGAGAATATTTTAAAAGAGGAAGCCGAAGAAGGTATTTTGGTTTTGGAAGATTTTAAAGAAACCATAAAAAGAGCAGGAAACATCACCGAAGCAGATATTTTAAAAGAGTCCCAAAACTTGGCAGCAAAAGAAACTTCAGGGGCCTTGGGAGCTGTAAAAGCGTTGCCAAGAACTTTGCAAAACATCAATTGGTTGGAGTTGCTGTTGGCATTGGGCACTATTTTCATTATTTACGGTTTTAAAAGAATCACCAAGACCGTTCCGAGTACCTTAGTCGCTTTGTTGGTCATGTCTGGCATAGCCGTTGGTTTCGGATTTGATTACCGCCCCATTGAAGAAATCCCCAGCGGATTACCAGTTCCAAATTTAGAAATCATCTCGGGCTTTAAACTTAGCCAAGTATCGCCTTATGTGTTTACGGCACTAACCTTGGCGCTTTTGGGAGCGATAGATTCTTT
>CAZZDI010000104.1:1912-9452 GCA_964653155.1 uncultured Flavobacteriaceae bacterium
GTGATGGATTATAAAGGGATAAAGGCCATTCCCAGTTTGCCAAAAGATATAAAATTGGGGCCGCTAAAATTAAGTTCAGAAGTGCTCATTATGCTGGTAGTACTATTTCTATCAACTTTTTGGAATCTGGTATATGCCGTGGGCATAGGCCTGGTTATCGCCTCATTGATGTTCATGAAAAAAATAGGCGATTTAACGGCCGAACGAAGCAATGTAACGCCCTTAAAGGAAGAAGCTTGGAAAGACGAGGCGGGCTTCCCGAAAAATTTAAAAGAAGAAATATTTATCAAACACATAAAAGGGCCATTATTTTTTGGCTCAACCAGCGAGTTTCAGCAATTGGCCGAACAAATTCCGGAAACCGCCAGTACGGTTATCATCAGGCTTGGGCGCATGCAATATATGGACCAATCGGGACTTTATGCTATGGAAGACATCCTTCAAGATCTGAATAAAAAGAATATTGAAGTGCTTTTTGTAGGCTTGCTTGAACAACCCAAATACATGATGGAACGCATCGGTATCATACCAGATTTAGTTCCCAAAGCACATATTTTTGAAACTTTTAAGGAATGTTTAAAATGGATTAAAGGAAATGTGGATAACGCGCATTAGTTTTTTTGTCCAACTTTTTTTGAGCCACTTTTTTTAGGTGGCTTTTTTTTCAAAAAAAAATAAGAAAATTGTTTTTATTTAGAATCGTTCTACATAAATTTGCTTCTTTAAATATAAATTCAGTCTAAATAAAAACAATTCGGAGCGCATTTATAGTTCATAACCGCTATGTTTTATTGATTTCAAAAGAATGAAAACCAAAATAAAAATGAAAAATTTAAAATTGATTTTAATTGTTGCCGTTGTTAGTTTCGGAAAAGGGTTCGCCCAAAACAACGTGTTTTTAAGCCGCGATTTTTGGAAACCTACCACAACCATTGCAGAGGTTGATGCCAAAATAAAGGAAGGCCACGATATAGCAGAATTGACTTCCAGCTATTTTGATCCTGTGGTATTTGCCATAAACAATGATGCCCCCAATGAAACCATTAAATATATTCTTTCAAAAGAAGGTAACGACGTAAATAAATTAACCCACGATGGGCGGACTTACATTTTCTGGGCCGCCAGAATGGGCAATGATAGTATTATGGAGTATTTAATTGAAAACGGTGCCAAAACCGATATGGTTGAAGATCATGGCAATACCGTATTGAATTTTGCGGCATCTGGTGGGCAGGAAAACACCAAAGTGTACGATATATGTTTGGCCAATGGTGCAAACCTTCAAAAGGATGTTAACCAAAACGGTGCTAATGCTTTGCTATTGGCCGCACCAAGCGACAAAAGCGGCAAACTTACCGAGTATTTTGTTTCAAAAGGATTGGACATAAACAGTACCGATTACGAAGGCAACGGTGTGTTTAATTACGTGGCCCGCACTGGAAATATCGAGGCTCTAAAAAAACTGATCAATAATGGTATAAAAGGAAACGACCAAGCCTTTATTTTCGCAGCTCGCGGAACCCGTGGTAAAACCAATGGGTTGGAAGTGTACCGGTTTTTGGAAAGCGTAGGTTTAAACCCCAACGGAACAACAAAAGATGGCACTACAGCTTTGCAAACTTTGGCCTCCAGAAGCAAAGATTTAGATATTATTACCTATTTTATCGAAAAGGGTAATGACGTAAATGCGGTTGACGAAAACGGAAACAATGCCTTTATAAATGCCGCGAGCCGAAACAACATTGAAGTACTGCAATTGCTTAAAAAGCATTTAAAGGATATCAATGCCGTTAATAAAAAAGGACAATCGGCGCTAACTTTGGCGGTTGAGCACAATTCGCCCGAAGTGGTTAAATATCTTATCGATAACGATGCCGAGGTTGCCGTATTGGATGCCGATGGCAATAATTTAGCTTTCTATCTTTTCAACCAATATGCCCCGAGAAACAAAAAGGATTTTGAAGGCAAGTTGGAAATATTAAAATCCAACGGTTTAGATCTTTCAAAAAAGCAAGGCAACAACGATAATTTATATCACTTGGCAGTTAGTAAAGAAAGTATCGATTTGTTGCAATTGGCATCCAGTTATAAAGTTGACATCAATGCTAAAAACAACGAAGGCAATACCCCGTTGCATTTGGCGGCCATGAAAGCAAAAGACACCGAAATTTTAAAGTTTTTAATTGAAAATGGCGCACAAAAAAATGTGGTGACCGAATTTGAGGAAACGGTTTACGACCTCGCTTCAGAAAACGAAATTTTAAAAGAAAAAAACATAGCCATCGATTTTTTAAAGTAAAAAAAAAATAAAACATGAAATTAAAATATAT
Organism: uncultured Flavobacteriaceae bacterium; assembly: GCA_964653155.1. Taxonomy (GTDB): domain Bacteria; phylum Bacteroidota; class Bacteroidia; order Flavobacteriales; family Flavobacteriaceae; genus Flavisericum. The sequence goes on from CAZZDI010000104.1 coordinate 4,243, forward strand.
TGGCATCTTAAGTGTGCTGTTTTTAGGGCTCGTATCTTTTTCAACCTTAAATTCTACCAAATACAAATGTATGATCCAATTGACCAATTATACGGGGCATGGGGCTTACATTGTTATTTCATTAATTAATCCGGAGGGCGAATACGAAAAAACCCTTTATGTAATCGGTGACGATGACGAGTGGTACAACACCGTTGAAGAATGGTGGAAATTCTACGGAAAAAAACGCAACAACATCGATGCCATAACCGGAGCAACCATTTCTGGCGGCGAACGTAGCATTAATGTTATCGATATTGAAGATTCTAAAATTGATGCCGGCTACAGCATCCGTTTTGAAACTGCGGTTGAAGATGATAAATACCATATAAAAGATGTGGAATTTCCATTAACCAGCGAAGCCATAAAAGGGAAGCATGAAGGAAAGGGCTTTATCCGTTACGTACGGATGATACCTAACAAATAATAATTATTTCGAGTTAGTTTTTATGTCTATTTCAATTTGGAGGTACAGTCATCTAGCGTTGGCTGTATCTTCTTTTATTTTTATTTTTTTGGCGTCGGTAACGGGCATTATTTTGGCCTTTCAGCCCATTTCGGAACAATTGCAGCCTTTTAAGGTGGCCGATTTGGAAGAGGTAACCGTTGCCGAAACCATTTCTGCTTTTCAAGAAAAATACCCTGAAATTATAGACATAAAAGTAGATGCCAACCATTTTGTTTTGGCGTCGGTTTTTACCGAAGATGGCGATAATTTAGAAGGCTATTTCAACCCCAAAACGGCCGAATATTTGGGCGAGGAGCTAAAACCTTCGCCATTTTTTCAATGGGTAACCAACTTTCATAGGTCGTTGTTTTTAAAAAGTGTGGGGCGTTTCTTTGTCGGGCTGTGCTCGTTCCTCTTATTTTTAATTGCCGTTTCCGGAACGGTGCTGATTGTAAAGCGGCAACGTTCATTTAAAAAATTCTTTGCTAAAATAGTCAACGACGATTTTAATCAATATTGGCATGTGGTTTTGGGGCGTTTGTCCTTAATTCCTATCATCATCATCACCGCCACGGGCGTGTATTTGTCGTTCGATAAATTTGATTTGCTGCCCCAACAGGAAGCGAAACACCAGGTGGATTTCGAATCGCTTTCTGAAACCCCCAAACAGAAAATTTCAGATTTTAGTGTTTTCAAAAACACCGCGCTTTCTGAAATCCAATCCATCGAATTTCCGTTTTCACCCGATGTTGAAGATTATTTTACTTTAAAATTGAATAACAAAGAAATGCTTGTTAATCAGTTTACAGGTGAGGTTTTGAGCGATATCAACATTTCAAAATTTAGTGTATTTACGGCATTAAGTCTCAATTTGCATACCGGAAAAGGCAGTATGTTGTGGTCGGTAATTTTGGCTATTGCCACAGCAAACATCCTATTTTTTATCTATTCCGGTTTTGCGATGACTTTTAAACGTCGTGCCGCCCGATTAAAAAACAAATTCAAAAAGGACGAGGCCGAGTTTATCATTTTGGTGGGTTCTGAAAACGGAAGCACCGTTGCTTATGCCAATGCCTTGCACAAACAATTGTTGGCTGTGGGGAAAACTTCGTGCATTACTGAACTTAATCAGTATTCCACCTTTAAAAAGGCGAAACAAATTGTAGCCATAACGGCCACTTACGGTCAGGGCGAGGCGCCCACCAATGCCAATAAGTTTTTAAAATTGGTGAAAGATATCCAGCAGGAACAACCGTTTTCATTTTCGGTGGTGGGGTTTGGCTCATTGGCGTATCCCGATTTTTGCAAGTTTGCAGAAGATGTTGATTGCGCCTTTTTAAAACAGAAGAACGCCGCACAACTCACCGAGTTGCATACCATAAACGACAAATCGTTTGAAGCTTTTGATGCGTGGGTGAAAATTTGGAGCGGCAAATTAAACTTATCCTTAACCATTCCGAAAGATAAACTCACGGCAAAGCCCAAAAACCTAAAGCGTTTTGCTGTTGTTGAAAAGGAGTTGGCCCAAGTGAGTGCCGACAATACGTTTTCGGTAACTCTAAAACCCAAGTGGCCTAAAACCATCAAGTCGGGCGATCTGTTGGCCATTTATCCAAAAAACGACCATCGGGAGCGTTTGTATTCCATTGGGCGAATTAACGGGCATGTGCATTTAAGCGTGAAACTGCACGAACACGGTTTGGGCTCTGGCTATTTAAACGATTTATCCGAACGCCAAACTTTTAAAGCACGCATTGTTAAAAATCCAGCGTTTTATTTTCCGAAGAAAACAAGTCGAGCCATTTTAATAGCCAACGGAACGGGCATTGCGCCGTTTTTGGGGATGATTGACGAAAATAAAAACGAAGTTGAAACCCATTTGTATTGGGGCATCAGAAGAAAATCATCGTCCGAAACCATCATATCCCGTTTGCGAAAGGATGTAAAACGAAACCGATTGGAAACATTAACCTTGGCTTGTTCGCAGGAAGACCAAAAGCAATATGTGCAGGACGCCATAAAAACCGATGCGGCATTAATGGCCAAAACCTTAAACGAAAATGGTGTGATTATGGTTTGCGGATCGTTGGCGATGCAGAACAGTGTGTTTTCGGTTTTAAAAAGTATTTGCAAAGAGCACTGCAAAAAACCGTTTGGGTTTTACCGAGAAAATCAACAAATAAAAACCGATTGTTACTAGCCAAATTTTATGCTGTAACCATCGAAAAAAATAATAAATCATGTGCCAAAGCATAAAAACAATATCAAAAGGAAAAAATGGCGAATTGTCGTTGTGCGTCAATTGTAAAATATATCATTTGGAATTCAATAATTTGTATTTTGAATTTGATTACAGGCAGTATGTTCAGTTTAAAGAATACCTAAAAACTGTCGATGCCCAATTTTGGGAGTGCAAATATGCCAAATCGACCTTCAAACGAAAAATACCGATACCTTCGGTCCAACCGAATTTGGTGCTGATGTTCAATAGGCAGGAAATAGAAGAATTAAAGGATTTGTTTTTTAGGCGGAAAGGCAAAAGCCTGTTGAATGTTGACGATATTGACTACCAGTTTGTTTTAAACTGATTGGAGTGTGTCACTGTCCGTTTCGTTGGAATCTTCATCATCATTTAAAATATTCGGAAAAATACTAGGTACCAACGATTTTACGGGGCTGTAAAGCAAGGAGTCTTCCAGATCCTCTTCGTTGGCAAAAGGTAGGGCGTTGTTCAGCCGGTCAAAAACAATTAAAACCACGCTTAAAACCAGGGCCATTTTCAATGCGCCAAAAATGCCGCCCAAAATTTTATTGATAATGCCCAATGCGGCAAAATCGGCCAATTTGGTCAATGCTTTTCCGGCCAACGAAATAACCAAAATAATAATGATGAAGGTTATGGCAAATGCCGAATATTTAATGGTATTTTCGCTCCAGTCGGTTTTGTCCTGTAAGAAATCGGCAATAAAACCGCTAAAATGGATGGCGCCGTAAACCCCAGCCACTAGTGCAATGAGTGAAGCTATTTCAACAAAAAGGCCTTTCATAAAACCACGCACCAGTCCAAATAAAATTAAAGCCCCTAAAACAATATCTATTACGCCCATAATTCAGAATTTTTTCAAATATAATTAAATAACCATGTTAAATTCGCTCCTTTTTAAGGAGAGATGTCGCGAAGTAATCGAGAGGTTTGTTAACTTTGAACTTTTAAATCTGAAACTAGAAACTTATTTATGGCCAGAGATGAGCAATTAAAAGAACGGTGGGATTTGGTGGTTGAAAAGCTGTCGGCGCAATTTGCCGATGGCGACACGATGGATCTCGATGCCATTATTTACCTTATTGGCGTGCAGGAATTGGGCCAATTGCACCGCAGTTTCAAAAAAGATCAAAAACTCGATTTAATGCACATAGCCATTTGCAAACTTTTGGCGCCTTATGGCTACTACGAGCTCGATTTTGTGGATGACGAAGGTTGGCCACATTACAGAACATTGGAAACCTTGCCGCATTTAAAGGCCGGCGAACAATCGGTATTGATGAAAGAAGCCATTGTGAATTATTTTGTGGAAACCGAGTATATCGAGTAAATATAGGCTATTGTGAGCCCAGCGAAGCAATCTCTTGATTTAAAGATGACTTCGTTTTGTGCGTAATGACTATATTTTTTTAAATTTGCCATCCTTTTTAAGATGTTATGATAGAAAAGATTAAAGAACTTATTGACGAAGCCGAAGCGTTTAAAGCCCAATCTAAAGAAGAGGTTGAAGCCTTCCGAATAAAATATTTGGGTTCGAAAGGTTTGTTGAAACAGTATTTTGCCGAGTTTAAAAATGTGGCGAACGACCAAAAAAAGGAATTTGGGCAAACCATTAACAAACTGAAAAAAACGGCCGAGGATAAAGTCAATGCCTTAAAAGAGGAGCTGGAAAGCAAAGAAGAGGTAAAAGGCATTTATGGCGATTTGTCCCGCCCGGGCGAATCGATCCAGATTGGTGCCCGCCATCCTATTTCTATTGTAAAAAATCAAATTATCGATATTTTTTCGCGCATCGGTTTTAATGTGAGCGAGGGGCCGGAAATTGAAGACGACTGGCACAACTTTACGGCGTTGAACCTTCCGGAATACCACCCGGCACGCGATATGCAGGATACCTTTTTTATCCAAACCAATCCCGATATTTTATTGCGCACACATACCAGTTCTGTGCAGGTGCGTTATATGGAAAACAACAAACCGCCCATACGAACCATTTCTCCGGGAAGGGTGTACCGTAACGAAGCCATTTCGGCACGTTCGCATTGTTTTTTCCATCAAGTGGAAGGCTTGTACATTGATAAGGATGTGAGCTTTGCCGATTTAAAACAAACGCTTCAGCATTTCACCACCGAAATGTTCGGGAAAAGCAAAATACGTTTGCGCCCAAGTTACTTTCCGTTTACAGAACCAAGTGCAGAAGTTGATGTGTATTGGGGCTTGGAAACAGAAATTGATTATCGTATCACTAAAGGTACCGGTTGGCTGGAAATTATGGGCTGCGGTATGGTAGATCCCAATGTTTTGGAAAATTGTGGAATCGATTCTAAAGAGTATTCCGGTTTTGCTTTCGGAATGGGAATAGACCGCATTGCGATGCTTTTGCACCAAATAGGCGATATCCGTTTGTTAAGCGAAAACGACGTGCGCTTTTTGGAGCAGTTTAAGAGCGCTCTGTAAATT
>CAZZDI010000105.1:0-5742 GCA_964653155.1 uncultured Flavobacteriaceae bacterium
AATTGGAATTTGGAATTGAAGTAATTTAAGTTTATGAAAATATTAGTAGCCCTAAGCAGAATATTAGTCGGAATCCTGTTCATCATTTCCGGATTTATAAAACTGAACGACCCACTTGGTTTTTCGTATAAATTACAGGAATATTTTAGCCCGGATGTTCTAAACATGCCGTTTTTGGAGCCCTATGCACTGGTTATTTCTGTGTTGGTGGTGGTTTTTGAAGTGGTTTTGGGCGTGTTTTTAATCATTGGTTACAAACCCAAATTTACTGTTTGGAGCTTGTTGGCAATGATTGTGTTTTTTACGTTTTTAACCTTCTATTCGGCCTATTTCGATAAGGTAAAAGATTGCGGTTGTTTTGGCGATGCCCTTAAGCTCACCCCGTGGGAAAGCTTCACGAAAGATGTGGTGTTGCTCATTTTTATCCTCGTTTTATTTTTCGGAGTAAAGCACATAAAACCCGTTTTTGGAAGATTGCAAACCACCGTTTTGGCACTGTTAAGCTTTATTTTGAGTTTGTGGTTTGCCTACCATGTGCTGATGCACTTACCAGCCATAGATTTCCGAGCTTATAAAATCGGGAACAATATAAAGGAAGGCATGGAAATTCCGGAAGATGCCCCAAAACCCGTTATTGAATACACGTGGAAATTTAATGTAAACGGCGAAGAACAAACGGTTGTAACCAACGGATCGTACCCTACCGTGGAAGGCGATTTTGTTGGGGTGGATACAAAAGTGATCGAAGAAGGTTACACGCCGCCGGTGGTCGATTTTTCCATTGAAAGCGAAGATGAAGATTTCACCGAACATTTTTTAAACGAAGAAAACCTCATTGTGGTCATTGCGTACAGTCTGGAAAAGATTGAACGCGATGGTGCTTTAAAACTGAAAGCCCTGCAAGATAAAGCCCTTGAAAATGGCTATGCCATTATCGGGCTCACGGCCTCGGGCGAAGATGCCAAAGCATACATTAACAATACTTATAAATTAGATTTCGATTGGTATTTGTGTGACGAAAAAGCACTGAAAACCGTAGTACGCTCCAATCCGGGTGTTTTGGAATTGGATGCCGGAACAGTAAAGCAAAAAGTGCATTGGAATGATTTGGAGGATTTGAAGTTGCCAAAGGTTGAAGGAAAAGAAAAACCAAAAACCATTGAGGAAAATATCGCTTATTTTGTCAATGGGGAACCTTCTTCAAAAGAAACGGTTGAAGCTTTGGACTCCGCTAACATTGAAAGTGTTAATGTGATAAAGGACGCCGTGCAATTGAAAGAATTAAATTTCGAAAATGATACCAATTATACCGGAATTATTGAGGTGAAATTAAAAGACGAATAATTATATTTGATTAGCTACCTCCTAAATAAAACCTTCTACGCACTGCTCACTTTATTTGGAGTGGTAACGGTGATATTCTTTCTGTTCAGTGTGCTTCCGGGCGATCCCGCCCAAATGATGATGGGGCAAAACGAAGACAGTGAGCAACTGGCGGCCGTAAAACAAAAATACGGATTCGATAAACCCGTCGGCACACAATACCTGTATTATTTAAACGATTTGTCGCCTGTTTCATTTCATTCAAAAAACGAAACCGATTACACTTTTTTAAGAAAAGGGAAGTACAGTGCCGCCAAATTGTTTTCCGTTGGAAATACCACAACGGTAATAAAATGGCCTTATTTACGCGAATCGTTTACCAAACAGGGCAAGCGGGTGAGCGAAGTGTTGGGGGAGACGTTGCCCAACACCTTTGTTTTGGCAGTTTCGGCCATAACCATAGCCATGATTTTAGGGGTGTTTCTCGGTATTGTTTCGGCGTTGTATAAAGATAAATGGCTCGATAAAACCATACAAGTGTTGAGTACTTTGGGTATGAGTGTGCCGTCCTTTTTCAGTGCCATTTTATTTGCCTGGTTTTTTGGATTCATTTTACACAAATACACCCATTTGGAAATGACGGGCAGCCTTTACGAACTCGACGATTTTGGCGAGGCCATGCACATAAAATGGAAAAACCTCATTTTGCCCGCCGTGGTGTTGGGCATCCGTCCGTTGGCGGTGGTGATTCAACTCATGCGCAATTCGCTGTTGGAAGTTTTTAATCAGGATTATATCCGTACCGCACGTGCCAAAGGGTTAAGCGAGTTCCAAATCATAAAAAAACATGCGGTTAAAAACGCCTTGAATCCGGTGGTTACGGCCATTTCGGGGTGGTTTGCCTCCATGTTGGCGGGAGCTGTTTTTGTAGAGTATATTTTCGGGTGGAATGGCCTTGGAAAAGAAATTGTAAATGCCCTAAATACATTGGATTTACCCGTAATTATGGGTTCGGTGTTAATTATCGCGGTATTGTTTATAATAATCAATATTTTTGTGGACGTTATTTACGTTTGGCTAGATCCGAAAGTAAAATTAGAGTAGAAGATTATTCCGCGGAAGCGATAAAAAGTAAAAGAAAAAGAATGAAACCGACATGTTTAAAATCATCATTAAACACACAGCGGAATGATTATTTTAAACATCAAAGTTTACATGTGACCGTTGAAAAAAAATTAAAAATAAACACATGAAAAAGTTACTTGGTTTGGTGGTGTTGTTCACCGTTTTAAGTTGTGAAACTGAAGTGCCCACGCAGTTTTCGGAAGCAGCGTTAAATGATAATATGATCTCTTTAGATGGTTCTTCCATCGCTTTTAAAGATATTTTGAAACAATACGAAGGCAAAACCGTTTTTGTTGATATTTGGGCCTCGTGGTGTGGCGATTGCATCAAAAATATGCCCAAAGTAAAAGTTTTGCAAAACGAATATAACGATGTGGTTTTCCTGTTTTTGTCGCTGGATAGAGGGCAGGAATCGTGGAAAAAAGGTATAGAAAAGTACAATGTGCAGGGCGAGCATTATTTTATCCCTTCGGCCGATGACAGTGCGTTTACAGATTTTGTAGATGTCGATTGGATACCACGTTACATGGTGGTTGGCCCACAAGGCAACATAAAGTTGTTTAAAGCCGTTGAGGCTGATGACGCGCGTATAAAAGAGAACTTAAATTAATAACTAAAATAAAAAATCCTTTTTTTAAAAGGTTAACAAGGCAATGAGAAAACAAATAGTAGCCGGAAACTGGAAAATGAATAACGATTTGGCACAAACCGAAACGTTGATTACCGCTTTAAAGTCACAAAAAAACACCTCGAACGCAGAAGTTATGATTGCGCCAACGGCTACTAATTTGTGGCAGGCTTACAGTAGTTTGAAAAACTCTAATATTGAGGTGATCGCACAAAACATGCACTTTGCAGAAAACGGTGCTTATACAGGAGAAATCAGTGCCAACATGTTAAAAAGTATTGGTATAAATACGGTTATTTTAGGGCATAGTGAGCGTCGTGAGTATTTTAACGAAACCGACGAGATGTTGGCAAAAAAAGTAGATGCCGCAATGGCAAAAGGCATGAATGTTATTTTTTGTTTTGGTGAAGAATTGGCCGACAGAAAAGCTGGTAGCCAAGAGCAAGTGGTAGAAAACCAAATTAAAAACGCATTGTTCCATTTAGAAGGAGCAGCCTTTAGAAATATCATTTTGGCTTACGAACCCGTTTGGGCCATTGGCACGGGTGAAACCGCAAGCCCAGAGCAGGCACAGGAAATGCATGCATTTATTAGAAAAACTCTGGCCGATAAATACGGAAACGATATTGCAGAATCGATTTCGATCCTTTACGGAGGTAGCGTTAAGCCAAACAACGCCGAAGAAATTTTTTCGAAAACCGATGTTGACGGCGGTTTAATTGGAGGCGCTTCATTAAACGCTGAAGACTTTTTTGCTATTGTAAATGCGTTTTAAGTAAAATTGTCATTGCGAGCATAGCGCGGCAATCTTATTAAAAATAACTAAGTTTTAAAGGTATTCCCTGGTTTTATAAATCAAGGAATGCCTTTCAATTTTTATAAACATAAGCAATAGCGTAAAACTTAATCAATTCAATTATCTTTACAAGCTAAAAGAAAATCATGTCGAACACCATCTATTTAGGGTATTATTTTAAGGTTGAACCATTGCAGCCGGCCGTTGAGATTTTAATCGCAGAATTAGGTTTTGCCGGTTTTGAAAGTTTTGTGGAGACCGAAGAAGGCGTTACGGCCTATATTCAAAAAGAAGCATGGAACGAGTCAATTTTAGAAGACGTTCAAATTTTGAATTCCGATGAATTTGAAATCACTTATACTTCCGAAGAAATTGAACAAACAAACTGGAATGAAGAGTGGGAGAAAAATTTCAGCCCCATTGAAGTAGATGGTTTGGTAACGGTACGTGCGCCGTTTCACGAAAAGAAGGATACTGAATTCGATATTATTATTGAACCAAAAATGAGTTTCGGTACCGGGCACCACGAAACCACGCACATGATGGTCCAGCACATTTTGAAGAACGATTTTAAAGATAAATCGGTGCTCGATATGGGCTGCGGAACAGGTATTTTGGCCATTCTAGCTGAAATGAAAGGCGCTAAACCCATTGATGCCGTCGATTTTGATAATTGGTGCTACCTTAATAGTTTGGAAAATGTGGAGCGTAATAATTGTGAACATATTACCGTAATTGAAGGCGATGCCTCGGTTTTAAACAACAAAACATACGATATTATTATAGCCAATATTAACCGCAATATCCTGTTGCAGGATATGGCCGTTTATGCCTCGTGCTTAAATAAAAACGGGGTGTTGTTTTTAAGCGGTTTTTACAATGATGATATCCCGATAATTCAGCAAGCCTGTGAAAATCAGATGTTAAAATTTGATGAAAAACTGGAAAGAAACCAGTGGGTTGCTTTAAAATTTTTAAATTAGTAGCAAAAATCACCCCAAAAACGAGCATTATGAGTTCCCAAGAAAAAGTATCAGAGGAATTATTACTGGAAGAAGAGGTTGTTACCCAAAACGAAATCGTGTTGTACAATGACGATGTGAATACGTTCGACCATGTTATTGATACACTTATTTACGCTTGCGACCACACGCCCGAACAAGCCGAGCAATGTTCGTTAATAGTACATTACAATGGAAAATGTACGGTTAAAACCGGGGTTTATGACGATTTGAAACCCCGTTGCTCTATTCTTCTGGAAGCTGGTCTTAGTGCCGAAATTGTTTAGTAAATCTTGAATTACAGCGTTGTTGGACACACAAAATCTGTAGTAGGCAAATCGGTTTGTTTAATGGCACCGAACCCACCAGCAATGTCTATTAATTTATCAAAACCTCGCGCCTTTAAAATTGAAGTAGCAATTAACGACCGGTAACCGCCAGCACAATGTAAATAATAGGTGTTGCTTTTGTTAATGGTGTTCATGTTTTCGTTAATAAAATCTAAAGCAAAATGTTGCACCTGTTCGCCTTTAATGCGTTCAGATTTGTATTCGCCATCTTTTCTAACATCAAGCACATTTATGTTTTTCGATTTAAAATCATCAGCAAATTCATCGGCCGAAATCGAGGTGACGGTTTCAACATCTTTTCCCGAAGCTTTCCAGGCTTCTATGCCGCCTTCCAAATAACCAAGGGTATTGTCGTACCCAACACGCGAAAGTCGGGTAACGGCTTCTTCTTCTTTACCTTCGGGAGCAATCAACAAAATAGGCTGCTTTAAGTCGGTAATTAAAGCGCCAACCCATGGGGCAAACGAACCGTGCAAACCAATAAAAATGGAGTTAGGAATGTGGGCTTGTATAAAATCT
>CAZZDI010000105.1:5842-9439 GCA_964653155.1 uncultured Flavobacteriaceae bacterium
TACATCGAGCACCAGTGCGCCATATTGGTTCGCTAAATTTTCAAAGGTTTCTGGGGTTAATGCCGTATTTCCTTTTTCCAAAACGGTTTCAAAATTGTCGTACCCCGATTTGTTCATCATGGCGTTTTTGGCAAAATACTGCGGAGGAGGGGCAATGCCCGATAACACTTCCTCAATAAATTCTTCTTTAGTCATGTTGGCTCTAAGGGCGTAGTTTGTTTTTTTCTGTTCGCCCAAAATGCCAATGGTTTCTTTGCTTAGGTTTTTGCCGCAAGCAGAACCAGCGCCGTGTGCCGGATATACAATAACATCATCTGGCAAAGGCATAATTTTATTACGTAGCGAATCGAACAACATTCCTGCCAAATCTTCTTTGGTTAAATTGGATTTTATAGCTAGATCTGGTCGGCCTACATCGCCCAAAAATAAGGTGTCTCCCGAAAAAATGGCATGCTCCTTACCGTTTTCATCCAGTAGAAGGTAGGTTGAAGACTCTAAGGTATGCCCCGGCGTGTGAAGCACTTTTATGGTAATATCTCCCAATTTGAAAGTTTCGTTGTCTTTGGCAGAATAAATCTTGTATTCGGTTTCGGCACCTGGGCCATATACAATTTTGGCTCCAGTTTTTTTTGCCAAATCGATGTGGCCTGAAACAAAATCGGCGTGGAAATGGGTTTCAAAAATGTACTTTATTTTGGCGTTTTCCTTTTTGGCTTTATCTACATATTGCTGGGTTTCGCGCAAGGGGTCTATAATAGCCACTTCGCCGTTAGATTCTATGTAGTAGGCGCCTTGTGCCAAGCATCCGGTATATATTTGTTCAATTTTCATTTGTTTCAAATTTTAACAAAGTTACAAAAGGTTTGTTGTTCAGTCTGTAACAAGTATTACATAGTTGGTTAGTTTAGTTCTTTATTAAGGATGTAAATGGCCATGACCAAAATGAAAAAGCCAAATCCTCTTTTAAGTTTTTTACTGCTAATATATTTTGAAAGGAACACCCCTAAAAGGATGCCCAAAATGGCAATGAACGTAAATGAGAGTAAAAATGTCCAATCAATTTCAAGGGTTTGAACATCTCCCAGAAAACCAATTAAAGAGTTTATGGTAATAATTACCAGTGAAGTGCCCACGGCTCTTTTCATGGGTATTCTGGCCCAAAGCACCAATGCGGGCACATATAAAAAGCCGCCGCCGGCACCAATTAAACCGGTAATGCCCCCAATTGCCAATCCTTGCACAAATGTTTTGTAATACGATTGTTCTTTAAACGGCGCGTTTTTCGATTTTTGGTTTTTTATCATGGAAACCGAAGCCAATAACATGATAATGGCAAAAAATATCATGATGGCTACATCTTTGGTCAGTGAGAGGGTTCCGACAGAAAAAATAGGATCGGGGATGTTGGGTAGCAAATAGCGACGGGTTGCATATACTGCTACAAACGACGGGAATGAAAATGCGAGTCCGGTTTTAAAATCGACCAAGCGCTTCTTGTACTTTTGAAAGGTGCCAACCATGGACGAAACCCCCACCACAAACAAGGAATATGCTGTGGCCACTATGGGGCTAAAGCCCAAAACGTAAACCATAACCGGAACCGTTAAAATGGAGCCGCCGCCGCCAATAAGTCCTAAAACCAAACCAATTAGCAAAGCGCCGACATATCCCAGTATTTGGATGTGATCCATTTTTTAGTGAGGTAGTTTATCTTTTAAAATTCCGTAAATAAAGGTGCCCAAAATGGCAGCGATAATTACAATAACCATGGTATAAACACCAGTGCCGAGCAGAATGTACATAGGGCCCGGGCAAGCTCCCATAAGTGCCCAGCCCAAACCAAAAATAGTACCGCCAATAATGTAACGCGCAAAGCCTTTATCTTTCTTAGGAACAAAAATATGGGCACCACTAATGCTTTTTATAATGCCCCTTTTTGAAATTTGCAAAAACAATACACCGCATGCTATTGCAGTACCTATAATACCGTACATATGGAAAGATTGAAACCTGAACATTTCGTATATGCGATACCACGAAACAGCTTCAGATTTTACCAAAACAATACCGAAAAACACACCAACCAATAAAAACTTGATAAACTTTTTCATAGCTAAAAAATTAAGGGTAGAATTAAGTTGGTCATAACCAGTCCGCCAACAAAAAAGCCAATTACGGCAATCAACGAAGGTTTTTGAAAGCTGCTAAGACCAGTAATGGCGTGGCCCGATGTGCAACCGCCAGCGTATCTGGTGCCGAACCCCACCAATAAACCGCCAATAATTAAAATGAGTAAAGCTTTGGGCGAGCCAATGGCTTCAATGCTATACATTTCATTGGGGACTAACGTTGCTCCGGGGTTTTCAAACCCTAAATTTTGAAGCTCTATTACGGTTTTTGGATTAAGGTCTGTTTTATTGTCGTTTGAGAGATATTGCGTAGCGATGTACCCGCCGATAACAGCACCTAAAACCACGGTAAGGTTCCAGAGCTGATTTCTCCAATTGAACTTGAAAAAATTTGAAAACTTTCCGGCGCCACCAATGGCACAAAGCGTTCGAAGGTTTGACGACATGCCAAAAGTTTTTCCGAAGTAAAGCAACAAGGCCATAACCACGGCGATTAAGGGCCCCGAAACGTACCAGGGCCAAGGGTTTAAAATGTGTTCCATAGAAATTTTAGTAATTTGTAAAGGTATTTTTTTTACTTAAACCTTAATGTAACAATTGTTACTTAAGGTAAACGGGATATTGGAGAAAGATAGAAAGGACCCCATAGAGATGCGCAATGAAACGCTATTTTATGATTGCTGGGCTAAGATGAAGGGTATAAGCGGCTGAACGAAACTGTTTTCTGGATAGAAAAAGTTCTTGTTTATTAACAAGTGGCTTTACCTTTACAATATTTCAATTTTATTGCGGCCTAATTTTATTTTGTCTTCGGTTTCCAGTTGCTTTAAAAGTCGGGAAACCACAACGCGCGAAGTATGCAGGTCTTCGGCTATTTCCTGGTGCTTTATGTTGATGGTTTTCGAGCCGTGCAGCATCACTTTGTTTTTTAAGTATTGGTACAGGCGTTCGTCCATTTTCATAAAAGCCAAATTGTCTATGGTTTCTAGCATTTCATCAAAACGTATTTGATAGCTTTGAAGAATGAACTCCCGCCAGCTGGCATTGTTGTGAAACCATTTTTGCATGTTTTCAACAGGGATTAAAATGAGGCTGGAGTCTTTTTCTGCCACGGCCCTAATTTTACTTTTGGTTGTGCCCAAGCAACAAGTGAGTGACATGGCACAGGTTTCGCCCGCTTCGAGGAAATAAATGAGTAGCTCGTTGCCGGCATCGTCTTCCCGTAAAATTTTTATATCGCCCGATAGGAGTAGCGGAATAAATTTTAAAGGTTGGTTAACGTCTATGATAATATCGTTTTGCTTAAATGTTTTGAATATGCCTTTTTCGGAAATTTCTGAAATGAGGTCGGCATCAAAAATATGGGCAAACTTTTGTTTTAAAAGGTCGTTGGTCATGCCCAAAAATAGCAATTTAAAATGAAATTTATAACTGCTTGGGCTAACGGGGTGGTTTAAAATTTGAATAT
>CAZZDI010000106.1:0-4058 GCA_964653155.1 uncultured Flavobacteriaceae bacterium
AAAATGGGTAAGCATTTGTTTCATACTTTCAGCCATTTCAGATGGCGATGCTGCTTTGTTGGTATTGTGGAAAATTTTGGCGGTATCGGCAAAGTGCGATTTCCAAGTGGCCCAATCTTGTTTTTCGTAAGCTTTGATGCCCGCTTTTAGGGTTTCAATTTCAGCCGACTCTTCAAAATAACGCTGTGTTTTTTTTTGGCAAGCAACAAAAACGGTAATGGCCAAACCGAGTAAGAGTAGTTTTTTCATGCTATTTATGGTTTTAAAGTTAGTATTCAATACAAACCATAAATAAGTTCAAGAAAAGATATGTTCCTTTTTTGAAAGAAAATTAGCGTTGCATAGAGCCTGGGACGCTTAAGGAGGGTTGCTAAAGTGCTGAAAAAAAGATATTAACAGGAATTAGGCTTCTTTTTTTTCAAAAAAGCTGAATACGCTACCGCCGTAACTTTTGGAATAGCTAAAATGCTCCGTTTCTGAAAGGTTGGTGTGTTTGGAGTGCTCGACTACCAAAATACCACCTTCCAACAAAAAGTCGTTTTGAAATACCAATTTTGGTATTTTAGTAAAATCCTCATCCGAAAACCCGTAAGGAGGGTCGGCGAATACAATGTTCACTTTAAAGCTGGCCTTTTCCAAAAACTTGAACACATCGGCTTTTATGGTTTCAATGGGCATTTCAAACTTTTTGGCGGTTTCGTTTATAAATTTAATACAGGCAAAATGTTGATCTACACAAGTAATTTGCTCGGTTCCGCGCGAAGCAAATTCGTAGCTTATATTCCCTGTGCCAGCAAAGAGGTCTAGCACTGTAATTTCATCGAAATAATACAGATTGTTCAAAATGTTGAACAGCGATTCTTTTGCCATATCGGTTGTGGGCCTAACGGGCAAATTCTTTGGAGCTGTAATTTTTCTGCTTTTGTATAATCCTGAAATAATTCGCATTAAAAGCTTTTTATAATGGTGTAATTACTGTGTTCGTTTACGGGTTGGGCATTATAATTGTACTTGTAATCGTCTTCGCGCTTTCCCAAAAAAACCAACCTTATGTATTTGTATGCGATAACGTAAAGCTCGTCTTTGGCATCAATATCGCCCAAAAAGATAAGGTTGATGGTTTCGGGGCTTAATTTTAATTGCTCAAGACAGAACAGAATATAATAAATAAAGTCTTCTTTGGTTTTATAGACAAACGAATTGTACAATAGCAGTTTGCCGGTTTTTACAATTAAAATTTCAAAATGGTCGCTGCTAACGTTTACGTAAGCTTTTGTGGCAGCTATGTTCTTTTCCGTTTTTAAAATATCTTCAATTAAAACGGTAGAAACGTGTTTGAAGGTAAAACTGCCAAACTTTCCGTAAATGTAATTGTTGATGTTGATGTAGGGTACATAAACATTTTCGGTTTTGTTGATTTCGATTGAATCGAAAGTAATGAAATCCGATTTTAAGATTTTCGAATTGAACTTTAGGTAATCGGCCAAATGCGCTTCATTAAATAACGGCTTGGGCACCAAAGTGGATAAATTATTGTCGTGAATGACCCTTACTTCATTAAACTCTTGTTGCAAGGTCGTTTCGGTATCAAAGAAGTGTTTTAATTGGTCGAGGGCTTCAAAGGGAATAAGCTGCTTGCCAAAATTTACCGTTTTTAAATAGGTTATAGTTTGGGTATTTCGGTTTAATACACAAAAAGAAAGTCCACTCAAGCTTATTTGAATGGACAGTTCTAATATGTTGTTTTGGGTGTTATTTTTATTCGTTGGCACCATAAGTTTTTGGCCAGTTTCCAGATGTGTTAACTTCGTTCATTGAGCCTACTTTTAAGGCGTCGCCGTTAACACCATCAACCGATACCACTTGGTTTTCTTGAACCAAAAGGTCTTTGTTTTGGTCATAAAGAATAACGTCTTTCTTTACGGAAGCTTCAAACACCGGAATGAAAAGCTTGTTTTGTTCAATGTGACCAGCTTCCATTTTAAATTTAGCGCCTTCTTCCCCCACAGGAACATTCATCATGTTTTTGTAGCGATCAGAATTTTTAAATAAAGAATCTTTTACGGGCACGTAACCTAATGTATCGATAATTACGATGTCCTTAAAAGTATCAACGCCATAACGCTTGGTCATTTCTTTGTCAAGCTCACTAGAATCACGTCTTTGTGTAATGGTAAATTCGGCAGTATCAATAAACTTAATTAAATCGTCAAAGTTTTTGGCAAATTTTCCTGTAACTTGTTTGTGTGCCAATTGAGAGTCTCTAATATCCTTTAAACTTTCAATAACAACTCTGTAACGCTTGTTTTTTTCTTTGTTAAATTGGATGGGCTCATAAATAGACATATAAGTTTTGTAGCCCAAAAAGGCAATAAGTATCCAAAGTAATATGTTTAAAACAGGTTTTAATTTATTAGGTATAAATTTGTCAACCAGCTTAACCAAGCCAATTGTAACTAAAATTACTGCAACAGCAATCAGAATAAAATTTAACATAGTTTGTTATTTAATTTAAATAAGGTTTATTAACGGTATTTAGCAAATCTACAATTTTTTTTTAATCGTAAAAACAATGTTCGGTAAAATCATTTTTATATTTGAAAAAATATAAATCGAGAAATTTATTAAATGACAGCTCCCGAGTTCTATTCACTTTTAAAACAGCAGTTTCCGTTTCAACCTACCCTAAAGCAAAATATTGTTTTGCAGCAACTGGCAGAATTTATTTTTACCAAACACCCCAATGCACTTTATGTGCTAAAGGGCTATGCGGGTACGGGAAAAACAACCATTGTAGGCTCGATAGTAAGCAATTTATGGAAAGCCAAAAAAAGTGCGGTTTTAATGGCGCCGACGGGCAGGGCGGCTAAAGTGATTTCTAATTATTCGGGGAAGGAAGCCTTTACCATCCACAAAAAAATATATTTTCCGCGGAAGGAACGCGGCGGAGGCGTTAAGTTTGTATTGCAGCCCAACAAACATAAAAACACCATATTTATTGTTGATGAAGCCTCAATGATTCCTGATACACCGGGCGAATCGAAATTGTTTGAAAACGGATCGTTGTTGGACGATTTGATGCAATACGTCTATTCGGGCCACCAATGCAAATTGCTTTTAATTGGCGACACCGCACAGTTGCCTCCCGTAAAATTGGATTTGAGCCCCGCTTTAAATGAAGGCAACCTCGAACTCAATTATAATAAAGAGGTCGCCAAAATGGAACTCGACGAAGTAGTGCGCCAAGAGCAAGATTCGGGTATTTTGGCCAATGCTACCGTGTTGCGAGAATTGCTTTTTAATGACGTTTTCGACAGTTTTAAATTCGATTTGGCACCTTATAAGGATATTGTCCGTTTGGTGGACGGCTACGAAATTATGGACGCCATTAATGAAGCTTACAGCGAAAATGGTATGGAAGAAACCGCCATTGTCGTGCGAAGTAACAAACGCGCCAATTTATACAATCAACAAATAAGAAGTCGGATTCTGTTTAACGAAAACGAATTAACACCCGGCGACTACCTCATGGTGGTTAAAAACAATTATTTCTGGATAAAACCCACCACCGAAGCCGGTTTTATTGCCAATGGCGATATTATTGAGGTATTGGAAATTTTTAAAATTGAAGAACTCTACGGTTTCCGTTTTGCTGAAGTGAAAGTAAGAATGGTCGATTATCCCAGAATGCGGCCTTTCGAAACGGTTCTACTTTTGGATACCATAAACGCCGAAACACCTTCGCTATCTTATGACGATTCCAACAGACTTTACGAAGAAGTAATGAAAGATTTTGAAAGCGAAACCAGCAAGTACAAAAAGTTTTTAAAAGTAAAGGCCAGCAAACATTTCAATGCTTTGCAGGTAAAATTCTCTTATGCCATAACCTGCCACAAATCGCAGGGCGGGCAATGGCAAACCGTTTTTGTAGAGCAACCGTATTTGCCCAATGGCATCGATAAGGAATATTTACGTTGGCTCTACACCGCCGTTACGCGTGCCAAAGAAAAGTTGTATCTTATTGGCTTTAAAGATGAGTTTTTTGAGGAACAGTTTTT
>CAZZDI010000106.1:4158-9315 GCA_964653155.1 uncultured Flavobacteriaceae bacterium
TTGGCTGCGTTGGCGGGTACGGCAATCATGCTTTCCACAGTGGCCGATTTAAGCCCCGTAATAACATGGTCGCTGGCCATTATTGCTGGCGGTGGCACAGCGGCAGCTGTTGCAGGTACATCAACCACCACCCGATTGGCTTCAACAGCAACCACGGGCGGATTGGGCAACCCCATTGTTTCGGCCTTAGAAACGGGCACTTCGGTGGTCATGTCGGTTGTTTCTATTTTTCTTCCCGTGTTGGCAGCTATTTTGGTGGTTTTTATATTATTCGTAATTTTCAAACTGTATAAAAAGTTTAGAGCGCCCAATGCCAAAAACCTTTGATATTTGTAGTACATTTGGCGACTGAAAAAATACTGGAATTCAAGTTTAATATCGTTTATCCTATCAATTTTAGAGATGTTTCAGTGAAAAGAAAATGAGCATTTTAAGATGAAAATAATTTCAATGATACCCGCCCGTTACAGCGCATCGCGTTTTCCCGGGAAACTCATGCAGGACCTTGGCGGAAAACCGGTAATACGCCGCACCTACGAAGCGGCCGTGGCTACCAATCTGTTCGATGACGTGTTTGTGGTGACCGATAGCGACATTATTTTTAACGAAATAGTGAACAACGGTGGTAAGGCGATAATGAGCAAAAAGGAACACGAATGCGGAAGCGACCGTATTGCCGAGGCCGTAGAGTTTATGGATATTGATGTGGTAATCAATGTGCAGGGCGACGAGCCTTTTACCGATCGCGAATCACTTGTAAAACTCATTGATGTATTTAAAAACGACGCCAAAAAAGAAGTAGATTTGGCCTCTTTGATGGTTGAAATCACCGATGAAGACGAGATACAAAACCCTAACACTGTGAAGGTGATTGTGGACCAATCCAACTTTGCGCTGTATTTTTCCAGAAGCCCCATTCCGTATGCGCGTGCCAAAAATGTGGGCGCTAAATATTACAAACACAAAGGGGTTTATGCCTTTAGAAAACAGGCTATTTTAGATTTCTATAACTTGCCCATGATGCCATTGGAAGCTTCGGAAAAACTGGAACAATTACGCTATTTGGAGTACGGTAAGCGCATTAAAATGATTGAAACCGATAGTGAAGGCATTGAAATCGATACACCCGAAGATTTAGAGCGCGCCAAAAAAATATGGAAATAGATTACAGTAACATAAAAGTTATTGGCTTTGATGCCGACGATACGCTATGGGTGAATGAAACCTATTTTAGGGATGCCGAAACCGAATTTGCCAAATTGCTTTCAAAATACGAAACGCCCAATAAAATAGACCAAGAGTTGTTTAAAATGGAAATTGATAATTTGGGGTTGTACGGTTACGGTGTTAAGGCATTTACGCTTTCCATGGTGGAATCTGCGTTAGAATTATCAAACTACCAAGTTTCGGCCAACGTTATCGAATCCATTTTAAATATCGGAAAAGATATGCTCAACAAGCCCGTTGAGTTGCTTGATGGGGTAGAAGAGGTGCTGGAACACCTATCGCATAAATACAGGTTGATTTTAGCCACCAAAGGTGATTTGTTGGATCAAGAACGCAAATTGGAAAAATCGGGATTGACCAAATATTTCCACCATATTGAAGTGTTGAGCGATAAAAAGGAACTCAATTATTCGAAACTGCTGAACCATTTGGACATCAAGCCATCCGAATTTTTAATGGTGGGCAACTCCTTAAAGTCCGATGTATTGCCATTGGTAAACATTAAGGCTAATGCCATTCATGTGCCTTTTCACACCACTTGGGCGCACGAAGAAGTTTCAGAAGAAGAGAAAAACGGCAAATTATATAAAACTGTAAATTCATTAAAAAAACTCTTAACTGTTTTGAAATAAAAACTTTACGTAATTTCCTGTTGATAAAATCGATTTAAAGTTTTTTTTGAAGGAGCATAATTTAAAATAATAGTACTTTTGCTTTTTGAAAAAGAAGAAAATTAACTTAAATGAGTCATAAAAACTTTCCAATGGTGCCAAGAGTTATTTTTGGCAGAGGTAGTTTCAACCAATTAAACGAAATAATTGCCCCAAAGCGCTTAAGCATCCATGCGCCGTTTATTTTTTTGGTTGATGATGTTTTTAAGGGCAACACATCATTATTATCAAGGATTTCATTGTCTTACGACGATAAAATCATTTTTATTTCCGCAGAAGAAGAACCTAAAACCTCGCAGGTCGATCAATTGGTTGAAGACATTATTTTGATGTCGAAAGAGCGCCCCTCCGGTATCATTGGTATTGGCGGCGGCACCTTGCTCGATTTGGCCAAGGCGGTTTCCATTATGCTCACCAACGAAGGCGAATCTAAAGATTACCAAGGGTGGGATTTAGTTAAAAACCCAGCTATTTATCATGTTGGGATTCCAACCATTTCCGGAACCGGAGCCGAAGTATCGCGCACCACCGTTTTAACCGGACCGACCAGAAAGCTGGGAATTAACTCCGATTATACGCCTTTTGATCAGGTTATTTTGGATTCCGACCTTACGGAAGGCGTGGAGCACAATCAATGGTTTTATACCGGCATGGATTGCTACATCCATTGCATAGAATCGTTAAGTGGTTCTTATTTAAACACGTTTAGTCAAAGCTATGGCGATATGGCTTATCAGCTTTGCAAAGAAGTGTTTTTGGACAATAATTTAACCGAAGAGGAGTCACGCGAAAAACTGATGATGGCTTCCTGGCACGGCGGTATGAGCATTGCCTATTCACAAGTTGGGGTGGCGCATGCCATGAGCTATGGTTTGGCCTATTTATTGGGCACCAAGCATGGCGTTGGAAATTGCATTGTTTTTGATCATTTGGAAGAGTTTTACCCGGACGGCGTAAAGCTTTTTAAGGAAATGAAAGCCAAACACAACATTGAATTACCCCAAGGCATTTGTGCCAATTTAAGTAACGAAGATTTTGATGTTATGATAAACATCGCCTTAAATTTAACCCCACTTTGGGAAAATGCTTTGGGCAAAAACTGGGAAAAAGCCATTACTCGGGAAAAATTAAAATCGCTTTATCAAAAAATGTAAATTCAGATACTAAGTTGTTTACTTAAATAATTCGAAATCAAAGTTTTGGCATGGTATTTGTTTCTTAGTTAGTGAGTTAATGAAACATAAAGTAAACAATTACTTGTCCCTAAAAAGAAACATTTACTCATTATAAAACAAAAGCTACTCTTAAACAGAAGTAGCTTTTTTCATACCTATACATTTCAAAAACAAACTGTTTGTGAAAATGGACTGCTCACTATATTTCAGTATATTTAACCATTATGATAAAAGACATTAAAATTGCCGTATTGATTGATGGCGACAATATCCCGTCAAAGTACATCAGTGAAATGATGGAAGAAATCACCAAATACGGCACGCCAACCATTAAGAGAATTTATGGCGACTGGACCAAACCACACCTTTCCAAATGGAAAAAAGTGCTGCTCGAAAATGCCATAACCCCCATTCAACAATACAGTTACACGATTGGTAAAAATGCCACCGATTCGGCTATGATTATCGATGCCATGGACATTTTATATTCCGAAAAAGTAAATGGGTTTTGTTTGGTGTCGTCCGATAGTGATTTCACTAAATTGGCAACACGTTTGCGGGAAGCCGCTATGGTGGTTTATGGTATGGGCGAGAAAAAAACGCCAGATCCCTTCATTGTAGCCTGCGATAAATTTATTTATTTGGAGATTTTAGGTGGAGGCGACGATAATGATAAAGATGAAAAAGGAAAACCTAAACAGAAATCGAATTTATACAATATTACTCCTAAGGTGATAAGATTGCTTAAAAATTCGGTTGATGATGCCGCCGATGATGATGGTTGGGCATTTCTTGGTGATGTGGGCACACTTATTATTAAGAAGCAGCCTAATTTTGATTCACGTAACTTTGGGTTTCAAAAACTAACACCATTGTTTAAATCGTTGCCACAATTTGAAATGGAAGAAAGAAATCAGTCCAATGCTCGGTTTAAATTGATTTATGTTAGGAATAAGTAATCAAAATAATATCTTGATTGCGAAGATTTAAATATTTCCAAGAATTTTATCCATCACCCAACTGGTGTGCAATGCGGTTTCACCTGTTGAAGGATGTTTTGTTTTATTCAAAATTAAATCATTCCGAAGGTTTTCAACATGATGTTGCTGAATGTGTTTTGGGTTTTCGATAAACAATGTTTCGTTTTTTGAATCGCTTTTTAAAACAATAGGATTTTCATGGAAAACCGAAAATTCAATCGTGCCCTTGCTGCCGTAAATAATGGTGTTGTCTAAATGGTCGTTGCAGCCAAAATTCCAAACACCAGAACCCGTCACCCCCGACTCGTGCAGCCATGATGCGGTAACAGCATCTTTTGCCGAATACAAGTTTTGTTGGTTTAAACTGATACCTTTAGCGTCTTCAACATTCCCTAAAAAGAAAGCGAATAGGTCTAAACTGTGACTTGCTAAATCGTCAAAATATCCAGCTGGGGCAATGTTAGCATCGGTACGCCAGTTGTAAGTTTTCGATACATCGGTTTTACTGGCCGGTTTGCTTAAATGTGAAGTGATATGTCTTGCTTTACCAATTAATCCAGCATCGAGCCATTCCTTTACCTTTAAAAATCTCGGTAACGAACGCCGGTAATAAGCTACAAATAATGGTAAATTTTTATTTTTGAAGGCTTCAACAATATCCAAACTTTCAGCGTAGCTTGGCGACAATGGTTTTTCAATACAGCATGGTTTTCCGGCTTTGGCTACTTTTAAAGCGTAAAACTTATGGGTATCGGGCGGGGTGGCAATGTAAACGGCATCCACATTAGGGTCATTTATCAGTGCTTCCGCATCTGTGTAAGTGGTTTCAATATTATGGCGCTTGGCGTAATCTTTCAATTTTTCTTCATCCCTGCGCATGACGGCAGCAATTGAAAAACCATCAGTCAGTTGGTATGGCGGACCACTTTTTACTTCGGTAACGTTGCCACAGCCAATAATGCCCCATTTTATAGTTTTATTGTTTTCCACAGATTTGTTTTTTGATTGTCAATGATAAAAAAAAGAGGCTGTCTTGAAAGCCATTTAATTTCCGTTTTTCAGGTTGAGCTTGTCGAAACAAATATTGATTATAAATACATTGAG
>CAZZDI010000107.1:0-9312 GCA_964653155.1 uncultured Flavobacteriaceae bacterium
ACTCATCGGCCATTTCAATAGATTTTATGGATCGGTTGGCGGTTAATGTAATTTTTAACTTGCCATCGTTGCTGTTTTCGTCAACCAAAACGGTATCCAGTCGTTTTTTGGTTTCTTCAACTTTTTTTTGGGTTTCTTTCAGTTTGCCCATCATATTCATCATATCGCCAAACATAATTGTTTAATTTTAAGTGTTAGCATGCAAAACTATATAAATTTCCTATTTTTGCCCCCTTAAATTTTAAGAATAAAATAGATTCCTTTGAAAAATACTATTCCAGCTCCAATAGCTAAAAAAATACCTAAAGAACTAATTGTACATAACGATACCAGAACAGATAATTATTATTGGTTGAACGACCGCGAAAACCCCGAGGTTATTGAATACCTTAATGCCGAAAACGCTTATACAAAACAGCAAATGGAACACACCGAAGCGTTCCAAAAGCAGTTGTTTGAAGAAATGAAAGGCCGGATAAAGGAAGACGATACTTCGGTTCCGTATAAACTCAATGGCTATTGGTATTTAACCCGTTACGAAAAAGGAAAGGATTACCCCATTTACGCCCGTAAAAAGGACTCTTTGGATGCACCGGAAGAAATATTGTTCGATTGTAACCAAATGGCCCATGGGCACGCTTATTTTAATTTGGGCAGTATTGCCATAAGCCCTGATAATACCATGGCGGCCTTTTCGGTCGATACCGTGAGCAGGCGCCAATACAACATCCAAGTTAAAAACTTGGTGACAGGCGAGGTGTTCTCCGATAAAATATTGAATACTACCGGCAGTGTGGTTTGGGCCAACGATAACAAAACTTTGTTTTATGCCATGAAGGACGAAGTAACCCTGCGTTCGCATAAAATCTTTAAGCACGAACTGCATGCCGATACCAAAACCGATGCAGAGGTGTATCACGAAACCGATGAAACCTTCCATACGTTTGTGTATAAATGCAAATCGAAAAAATACATCGTTATTGGTTCGTCCAGTACGCTGTCTTCGGAATACAGGGTGCTCAACGCCGATACGCCGAATGGCGATTTTAGGATCATTCAAGAGCGTATGCCCGATATGGAATATTCGGTGTCGCATTATAACGATAGTTTTTATATTATTTCGAATGCCGATGGCGCTACCAATTTCAAACTTTCAAAAACCGATGAAAATAATACGGGAATTGAGCATTGGGAAGATGTTATCCCGCACCGAAAAGAAGTGCTTTTGGAGGATATTGAAATATTCAAAAATTATTTGGTATTGAACGAGCGGGAAAACGGACTGAACAAACTAAGAATAATGAGTTGGGACGGTAATGAAGATTATTTTTTGCCGTTCAATTCTGAAACCTATACGGCTTACGTGGGCAATAATCCAGATTTTGAAAGTCCGGTGCTACGCTATGTGTATAACGCCTTAACATCACCCACAGCAGTTATCGATTATAATTTCGAAACGAAACAAAAGGAAATAAAAAAAGAACAACAGGTTTTAGGAGGAACATTTAATAAGGAAAATTACGAATCAAAACGTGTGTGGGCCACCGCGAGAGATGGTGTTAAAATCCCCATTTCGTTGGTGTACAGAAAAGGGGTGAAGCTGGATGGCTCCAATCCGTTGTTGCAATACGCTTATGGTTCTTATGGCTCTACTATAGACCCTTCATTTTCGAGCATACGGTTGAGCTTATTGGATCGTGGCTTCATTTACGCCATAGCGCACATTCGTGGGGGTGAATATTTGGGGCGCGATTGGTACGAAAACGGAAAATTGCTGACAAAAAAGAACACCTTCACCGATTTTATTGACTGTTCAAAATATTTAATCGAAGAAAAATACACATCGAACAAGCATTTGTATGCTTACGGTGGTTCGGCTGGAGGATTACTCATGGGGGCAGTAATAAACATGAATCCCGAACTTTATAACGGTGTTTTGGCAGCAGTACCGTTTGTTGATGTGGTAACCACCATGTTAGATGACACTATTCCATTAACTACGGGAGAATATGACGAATGGGGAAATCCCAACCAAAAAACATTTTACGATTATATGAAATCCTATTCGCCTTATGATAATGTTAAAGCGCAAAGCTATCCCAGTATGTTGGTCACTACCGGTTTGCACGATTCGCAGGTGCAATACTGGGAACCGGCAAAATGGGTAGCCAAATTGAGGGAACTAAAAACAGACCATAATAAATTGCTATTGCACACCGACATGGATGCCGGTCATGGTGGGGCTTCAGGGCGTTTTGAGAGCTTAAAGGAGGTAGCCTTAGAGTATGCCTTTTTGTTAGATTTAGAGGGAATTCATGGTCAGTAAAAAAAAAAGTTTTATTTTTGTTCGATTTTAAACTGCATTTCCATTTGAAAAAATGGGCGGTTTTTAAAAAGCTTATATGGAACACAGAAATCAAGTATTTGATAATGTATTAGATTTAGTAGGCAACACACCGCTTATTAAACTCAATAAAATAGCTTCCAAATTTGATGGCGATTTTTATGCAAAGGTTGAAGCTTTCAACCCGGGCCATTCTTCAAAAGACAGAATAGCACTTTATATTATTGAACAGGCCGAAAAACAAGGCATCCTTTCTCCGGGCGATACCATTATAGAAACCACTTCGGGCAATACAGGTTTTAGTATTGCCATGGTAAGTATCATTAAGGGGTACGATTGCGTTTTGGCGGTAAGTTCAAAATCGTCGCCAGACAAAATTGACATGCTGAAAACCATGGGAGCAAAGGTTTATGTTTGTCCCGCGCACGTCAGTGCAGACGATCCACGTTCATATTATCAGGTAGCGAAAAAGCTTCATGAGGAAATGAAGGGGTCTATTTATATTAATCAATATTTCAATCAGTTGAATATTGATGCACATTATTATTCCACTGGCCCAG
Organism: uncultured Flavobacteriaceae bacterium; assembly: GCA_964653155.1. Classification (GTDB taxonomy): domain Bacteria; phylum Bacteroidota; class Bacteroidia; order Flavobacteriales; family Flavobacteriaceae; genus Flavisericum. The sequence goes on from CAZZDI010000107.1 coordinate 2,905, forward strand.
AAATTTGGAATCAAACGGAAGGCAAGATTACCCATTTGGTAGCTTGCAGCGGTACGGGCGGAACCATTTCGGGCACCGCCAAGTATTTAAAGGAACAAAATCCTAATATCAAAATTATTGGGGTTGACGCCTATGGCTCGGTTTTGAAAAAATACCATGAAACCCGGGAGTTTGACGAAAAGGAAATATACCCTTACCGAATTGAAGGCTTAGGGAAGAATTTGATTCCTGCGGCAACAGATTTTGATGTTATCGACGAGTTTGTAAAAGTGACCGACGAAGATAGCGCACATACCGCAAGGCAAATTGCAAAAACCGAAGGGATGTTTGTAGGTTACACTTCTGGTGCTGCCACACAGGCACTGTTACAGTTGGGAGAGGAAAACCGATTTAAAAAAGGCGATTATGTAGTGGTGATTTATCCCGACCATGGTGCCCGGTATATGAGCAAGGTTTATAGCGATAAATGGATGGAAGACCAAGGCTTTTTTGATAGTGTGAACAAAGTGTCTGCACAGAACATTCAGTATATAAAATAACAAGCATATTAAAACAAACAGAAAGAGGTGTTTTTGTGGTTAAAGCAAAACAACATCTCTTTTTTTATTTTATCAATAATTGAACAATAAAAATTATGTTCAAAGCAGATAAATATTTAATTTTGCACGAACTAACTAAGAGCTAAAGCTTTCTTTGAATTTTATAAACACACAATGTTGTATTCCTTTAAAGCATGTATTTGGTTATAGTTATGTCTTAACTTTATTAGCAATAAGAAGATTTTAGTAAATGAAGGATTTATTTGATAAAATTTACAGAGACAAAGGGCCATTAGGAAAATGGGCGTCCCAAGCCGAAGGCTACTTTGTGTTCCCTAAATTGGAAGGAGAAATTTCTAACCGAATGAAATTTCAAGGAAAAGAAGTTATTACTTGGAGTATCAACGACTATTTAGGCTTGGCCAACCACCCAGAAGTAAGAAAGGTAGATGCAGAGGCGGCGGCACAGTACGGTTCGGCATACCCCATGGGGGCACGAATGATGTCTGGTCACACCGATTTGCACGAAAAACTTCAAAACGAATTAGCTTCTTTTGTGAAGAAGGAAGCTGCTTATCTTTTAAACTTTGGTTACCAAGGTATGGTATCGACCATTGATGCACTTGTTGCCAAAGACGATATTATTGTTTACGATGTAGATGCTCATGCCTGCATTATTGACGGCGTTCGCCTTCATATGGGGAAGCGCTTCACCTACAAACATAATGATGTTGAAAGTTTAGAGAAAAATTTAGAGCGTGCTACAAAAATGGCAGAACAAACCGGTGGAGGAATCTTAGTGATTTCAGAAGGTGTATTTGGCATGCGGGGCGAACAAGGTCGATTAAAAGAAATTGTAGCTCTAAAAAAGAAATTTAAATTCAGGTTATTTGTTGATGATGCCCACGGTTTTGGTACTTTAGGAGCAACGGGAGCTGGCGCTGGTGAAGAGCAAGGCGTGCAGGACGATATTGATGTGTACTTCGCTACTTTTGCCAAATCGTTGGCAAGTACAGGTGCTTTTATCGCCGGGGATCAAGAAATTATCGATTATTTAAAATATAATTTGCGTTCGCAAATGTTTGCAAAATCTCTGCAAATGCAATTGGTAGTTGGTGCACTAAAACGTTTGGACATGTTAAAAACCATGCCAGAGCTAAAAGCAAAGCTTTGGGAGAATGTTAATGCATTGCAATCGGGGCTAAAAGAGCGTGGTTTTGATATTGGCACTACGCAAAGTTGCGTAACGCCAGTATATTTAAAAGGAAGCATTCCAGAGGCTATGGCCTTGGTGAAAGATCTTCGGGAAAACTACGGAATATTCTGTTCTATAGTGGTTTATCCAGTCATACCAAAGGGGCTAATATTATTAAGATTAATTCCTACGGCCACACACACATTAGAGGATGTTCGTGAAACTCTTGATGCTTTTGATGCAATTAGGGACCGACTGAACAACGGAACTTACAAACGCCTTTCTGCTGCGGTAATGGCAGCTATGGGCGAGTAAAATAGAAATCCATATAAAAAAAATCCGATTCTAATTTAGAATCGGATTTTTTTTGTTTCCTAGAAATCTTTTCTGAATGTTTTTCTTCGCTTGTAAACTTCAGGGTTAAAATGCTTCCATATTTTTCTAATGGCTTCATTGTCCTCAAGTTCTGGCGTTCTATAGCACGTTTCAATGCCTTTTTCCTTAAAAGTTTGGTAGTATTCGTTAAAAATAACGGCGTGTACACCTTTGTTTTGGTAATCGGGGTGTACGCCAATTAAGTAGAAACTAGCATCTTTACTGTGTTTTTTTGCTTGTAAAATATGCCGGAACCCAAACGGAAACAACTTGCCATTCATTTTTTGAAGAGCCTTAGAGAACGATGGCATCACTATGGCAAAAGCAATCATTTCATTGTGCTCATCCATAATAAATTTGATGTATTCAGGGTTAATGAAACCAATAAATTTCTTTTTGAAATAGGCTTTTTGGATGTCGTTGATGGCAACAAATGAAGAAAGTTTTGCGTAGGTATCGTTAAAAAGGTCGAACATTTTGTCGGCATAGGGCATCACATCTTTGGTTGAAGTGAAATTAAGCGCCTTTATTTTGTATCGCTTTTTTATAATTTCGTTTGCCTTGAGGAAAAATTCCGGTTTTACGTTTGAAAACGGAAAGCGGCTTTCGGCATAGGATTTTTCAATTTTATAGTTTGCGGCCTCGTAATGTTTTGTGTAATAGGGGTGGTTGTACCAGGTTATCATCGAGCCGATAATATCGAATCCTTCGGTTAAAACACCAACTTTGTCTAAATTTGAGAACCCGACGGGCCCTTCGGCGTATTCTAATTGGTGCGCTTTTCCAATGCTTTCTATTTGGTCGAGCAGCGTTTTCGAGACTTCCAAATCGTCAATAAAATCAAACCATCCAAATCGCATTTTTTTTTGGTTTTGCCCGTTTATTTCCAACCAGTTGATAATGGCTGCAATGCGGCCAACAATTTCGTTGTTTTTATAGGCGAGAAATAATCGGGCCTCGGCATCATTAAAAACGGGGTTTTCGGTTTTGTCAAAAGTCTTCATTTCTTGGCTGATAATGGGGGGAACCCAATATTTAGAGTCTTTATATAGCTTGAAAGGGAACTTTACGAAGGCTTTTAGTTCTTTTTTGGTTTTTACTTCTTTGAGTGTTACCATTGGTTTTGGCAGGGTTAGTTTGTGGGTTAATCGAAATTTATTTCTGTTTTTTGTCTTCTTTGAACGGGCTCGTCAGCGTTTTCATTCTTTTTGGTATTTCTGTTTCTGTTGTTCTGGCGTTGTAGTTCATCTTCCATGGAAGTGCCATTGTCCACTTCTTTGTCTTTATGGAAATCCAATCGATAGGACATCCCGAAATTTACACTGAAAACAGAGGGTGTATCTTTAGTGTTGAAAGTTAGCGCGGTGTCCAATTGAAAATCTTTTCCCAATAAATAGGCGCCACCAAACCTAAAAAGGTTATCGGCATAAAAATCGCTTTTAATGCCTTGGGTTTCGCCAAAAATAACCCATTTGGGGCTAAATGAGTGGGTGAGTGTTAAAATATATTGAAAATCGGACTGATCAGTACCAATACGGTCTTTTATAAAATTCATAACAAAAACCCATCCGCCTGAAAAATTGTTTTGAGTGGCAACCATCACTTTTGGACTGAAGCCATCAATGCCCGGGGCGGTGTACGGGTTGCTCTCGGTATCGTAGTTGGCACCGGCGTAAATGGCAACAGCGGGGATTAGGGTTTTCCATTTAAACCGCTGGTTGGCTTTCCAGCTGTAAAGGTTGGGTTTGTCTTCCCCGGCATTTTTATACGGGTCGTAAATGAGATATTTTGCCCCAATAGCAGCAAATTTAAAATTGGCGCGGTCTTCTTCGGTATTTAAGGACGAAGCAAAGGTTTTGGAGTCGTTTTGGTAAGTGCCTTCGATGTTGATTTCCAGTTCTTCAAAAAATAGTCCGTAGCGTGCGGCAAAATCAATCCCGAAACCAGAAACGTCGTAAGTGGGGGCAGGAGTGCGCTTTTCTTTAATGATGTATGGGCCAACTTCCAGTTGGGCCACATTGGTGCCTACCGAAAATGCACTGCGTGAAACACCGGGGCGATTGGAGTTTATAACATCGGTGTATTGCGAAAAGCCTTGAAGGGCCATGAAACTAAATAAAATGAACAAAGTTGGTTTTAAAGGCATCATAACTTGTAGGTTTGTTTATTCTTGTGCGCTTTTGTTAAAAGCACTCCCAAATATAGATATTTTATGCTTTTTTTATCATTTTTCACATTTAATTAAACGAGCAGAATCGTATTTTTGTTTTAAATTTCAAACAAAAAGAAAATGGGGTTATTAAGAACCATACTCATTATAGCATTGGTTTACTACGGCATAAAAATTTTATCTCGGATTTTTGCTCCCTTTTTGGTGAAGTATGCAACCAAAAAAGCAGAAGAACGTTTTGGAGGTCAGTTTGGTAATTTTCAGAACACACGGAAAGAAGCTGTAAAAAAAGAAGGAGAAGTAACCATTGATAAGATCCCAAACAGGAAAACTTCAAATAAAAATGTTGGGGATTATGTGGATTTCGAAGAAATTGATTAATTTTCGATTTCATTTTCTTAAAAAAAATCCATGCCATTTTCTTTTAAAAGATTCCTGCCGCACATACTTGTTTTATTAGGCTTTGTTGTTGTCTCGTTAGCTTATTTTTACCCGGTTTTACAGGGTAAGGCCATATACCAAAACGATATTGTTCAGTTTATTGGCATGAGCAAGCAACAAAAGGATTTCAAAACCGCAACCGGTGAAGACACCTATTGGACAAACGCTGCTTTTGGAGGCATGCCCACGTATCAATTAGGTGCCAAATATCCGCACAACTACATTAAAAAATTGGATTTAGCGCTTCGGTTCTTGCCACGGCCTGCCGATTATTTATTTCTTTATTTTTTAGGGTTTTATGTGTTGTTGCTTACATTAAAGGTTGACTACAAATTATCGGCCTTGGGCGCATTGGCTTTTGGTTTTTCAACCTATTTAATTATCATTTTAGGGGTTGGGCATAATAGTAAGGCGCATGCTATTGCTTATATGCCGCTGGTGCTTAGCGGCATCATTTTGGTATTTCGGAAAAAATATGTCGTTGGATTTTTGTTGACCACCGTAGCCATGGGATTGGAGTTGGTGGCCAATCACTTCCAAATGACTTATTATTTAATGTTTTTGGTGATTATCCTCGGAATAGCGTACCTCGTTGATGCTTACAGAAAACAACTCTTGCCGCAATATTTTAAATCTGTTGGTATCATGGTCGCAGCGGTGATTTTGTCCATCGCTTTGAATGCGACAAATATATTGGCAACCAGCGAATATGTAAAAGAAAGTAAACGCAGTAAAAGCGAACTGACTATAAACGCTGATGGTTCACCAAAGGCTGACACCTCGCCAGGATTAAGCAAAGATTATATCACACAATTCAGTTATGGATTTGCCGAAACCTTTAATTTGTTTATCCCCAGATTCATGGGCGGAGGAAATGCAGAAGACGTTGGAAAAGATTCTGCAACCTATGATGCTTTTAGAAAATTAGGAGCTACCACCACGCAGGCAGCCCAAGAAGCTAAACGGGCACCCATGTATTGGGGCGATCAGCCCATTGTGGAAGCGCCAGCTTATGTAGGTGCTGTAGTTTTGTTTTTGTTTGTTTTCGCTTTGTTTTTAGTGAAAGGCCGATTAAAATGGTGGCTGGTTGGCGGCACGGTGTTTTCGTTGCTGCTCTCATACGGAAAGAATTTAGGTTTTTTAACCAACTTTTTCATTGATTATGTGCCTATGTACAATAAATTTAGGGCTGTAACTTCCATTCAAGTGCTTTTGGAGCTTTGTGTTCCGGCGCTGGCTATTTTCGGTTTGGTATGCTTGTTTAACGATTTTGAAAAGAAAGAAGAAAAACTGAAAGCGCTAAAATATGCCTCCGCGATTACCGGCGGACTGGCCATTGTGTTTTTGCTGTTTAAATCGTCGTTGTTTGATTTTGTTGGAGGTAACGATGGTTTTTATCGCCAAAATTACGGGCAGGCGTTTGTCGATGCGTTAAAGGCAGACAGAAAAACATTATTTACGCAAGATGCGTTGCGGAGTTTGGTTTTGGTGTTGCTTTCCGCAGGAATTATTTTTATGTTCCTAAAGGAAAAGTGGAAACAACAATGGGTAATCGGGGCCTTTGCTATTTTAATTTTGTTCGATTTGGTGGGGGTTGATAGGCGTTACGTGAGCAATGATGATTTTGTGCCCAGCATAGCCATGAGCAAACCTTTTGAAGCTACCGAGGTTGATAATTTCATTTTAAA
>CAZZDI010000108.1:0-3207 GCA_964653155.1 uncultured Flavobacteriaceae bacterium
AAATGAAAATCCACAACCTATCGCTTCAAAATTCCATATTGAACACGTTTATTTCTGAAATTAGAAACATTGAGGTTCAAAACGACCGCTTACGTTTTCGGCGGAATATTGAACGTATTGGTGAGATTTTGGGCTATGAAATGAGCAAACATTTAAGTTATCATTCAAAAACGATTGAAACCCCTTTGGGCACTTCAACATTGCCGCTTCCAAAAAACGATGTCGTTTTATGTTCCATTTTAAGGGCTGGCATTCCGCTGCACAACGGATTGCTGAATTATTTTGATAAGGCCGAAAATGCGTTTATTTCGGCATACAGGCACCATAAAACCCATTCCGACGATTTTGAAATTATTGTGGAATACCTCGCCTGCCCCAATTTGGAAGGAAAAACATTGGTTTTGGCCGACCCGATGTTGGCCACCGGGCAATCGCTCGTCGCTACCTTTAAGGCCTTGAAACCCTTTGGCAAACCGAAAGCCATCCATTTGGTGAGCGTTATTGGCGCTCAACCGGGAATTGATTTTGTTGTAAAACATTTTGACGAAAACGTGCATTTATGGATTGCCGCCGTTGATGAAAAACTAAACGACAAAGGCTACATTGTTCCTGGTATTGGTGATGCCGGCGATTTGGCTTTTGGCGAAAAACTACAACATTAACAACACAAAAGGCACCACAACCAATACGCCCAAAAACACCTCCCTAAACCATTTGTCCTGAATGTTTTCAATATAATTTGAAACTACAACGGCAAGTGGCGCAAATAAAAACAAAAACTCGCTACCGTTTTTTTGTGGTGCCAAAAGCACAATGGCAAAGCCCACAACCACTGCTAAAATCACTAATTTAGGAGACGCTCTATTGGCCTTCTTTTTTTTCTTGATGCCTTGCAAATAGAACAACAAAGACCACAAACCAAATGATACCAATAAGGTAATGCCTACTAAAAAAACCGTTGTGTCATAAAAAGAATAATCGTAGCTCACCTCAATCGAGTCTGCAAACAACCCAAAATAATTACCAAAAAACACTACGGAAATTGCCACGGAAATAACAAACACCGAAACAACTCCCAAAAAAGGAAGCATCCAATGCCTAATATTATTGTCGGAGTACAACACCAACGAAGCAATAATTAACACAAAAAACAAAATGGCCCAAAAATAAAACAGGCAGGCTATCGCCATCCAAAATGCTGCATCAAAATACTTTTTTTTAAGTTCCCGTTGTGAGCGCACACTTATTAGCCTCCGTAAAGCCAATAGCACAAAAAAATTAGCCAACAACACTTCTGCTTGGTTTGTGGTTTCTACAATGGTTAAAAAAAACAGGCTAAACAGTAAGATTTCATAGTTGTTCTTTTTAGTCAAACTATTTTTTCCCACTACAAAATTCAAGAGCAAAATGGAACTGTAGGCCACAAGCAATAGCAAGACCTGTTTAAATAAAAAGCCCCCAGTAAAGGCATTATAGTGCAAATTGTTTTTTGCCACAACAAAAGCCAACAACGTAATTAAAAATACAATAACGAAGTTTACAGGTTTAGATTTATTAAAAAAACTTGTTATCATTATCTGTTTTTGTATTTTTGCATAGTAAATATACTAACTATAAAATGGTTGGTAAACAATAAACAATCACAAAAATGAAAGACTTCTTTTACGCCATACAAGATCTTTTTGTTAACGTTCTTTTTAAACCTTTGGACGCTTTAGCCAAATTAGAACTTGAAAATTGGTTTGCCGCCAACACCATATCTTGGATTTTTACCATAATATGTTTCGTTGCCCTCGTTTACTGGATGAAACAACTTAAAATTTTTAACGACAATAACGAAGAAGACAAAAGCATCTCTTCGCATTCGTATTTATAAATCGAATCCGATATCCTTACGATAATTCATCTTATCAAAATGTAGTTTTTCTATATTTTGGTAAGATTTTTTTATGGCCTCTTGGTACGTATTGCCGTATGAAGTTATCGCCATAACGCGCCCACCGGAAGTTACAACTTTCCCATCATTTAGTTGTGCACCAGCGTGGAACGCAATCGACCCCTCGATAGCCTCAATACCCGTTATTTCCTTGCCCTTTTCGTAAGCCTCAGGATAGCCGCCAGACACCAACATAACCGTTGTAGCAGCACGCTCGTCTATTTCAATATCTATTTGGTTTAAAGTACCGTTGCCCATGGCTTGAAGCACCTCAACCAAATCATTTTTCAATCTTGGGAAAACCACTTCGGTTTCTGGATCGCCCATGCGCACGTTGTACTCAATCACTTTGGGATCGTCATTTTCCACTTTTATCAACCCAATGAACACAAAGCCCACGTAAGGCAATTTATCTTTTTTAAAGCCTTCAATGGTTGGTTTTACAATGCGTTCTTCAATTTTATTTAAAAACTCATCGGTTGCAAAAGGTACGGGCGAAACGGCTCCCATGCCACCGGTATTCAATCCGGTATCGCCTTCGCCAATGCGCTTGTAATCTTTTGCGGTTGGTAAGATTTTATAATTTTCGCCATCAGTCAACACGAAGCAGCTCAACTCGATACCATCCAAAAACTCCTCAATCACCACTTTGGTACTGGCTTGACCGAATTTGGCATCGACCAACATGCTTTTCAATTCGGCTTTGGCTTCATTTAAATCATTTAAAATCACCACACCTTTTCCTGCCGCCAAACCGTCTGCTTTCAAAACATACGGCGGTTTTAGGGTTTCTAAGAATGTATAGCCTTTCTCAACCGTTTCGGCGGTAAAACTTTCGTAAGCTGCCGTTGGAATGTTGTGGCGCATCATAAATTCCTTGGCAAATTCTTTACTGCCTTCCAACTCGGCGGCTACTTTTTGTGGGCCTATAACTTTTACGTGCTTAATGGCATCGTCATTCAAAAAGAAATCATGAACACCAGCCACCAAAGGCGCTTCCGGACCAACAACCACCAATTCGATGTTTTCATTCAACACCAATTCTTTTATAGCCTCAAAATCGGTTTCACCAATATTGACGTTGGTTGCCACTTCTGCCGTACCGGAGTTACCGGGCGCTACAAATAATTTTTCGCATTTTGGGCTTTGTGCTATTTTCCAAGCAAATGTGTGTTCTCTTCCGCCTGAGCCAAGAATTAAGATGTTCATGTTCTGTGTGTTTTTTAAAGGCACAAAAATAATTGCTTTTGATTAAAGCTACTAATGGATGG
>CAZZDI010000108.1:3307-4834 GCA_964653155.1 uncultured Flavobacteriaceae bacterium
GATTTTAGCACAGGCAACTGCTCCACTTGCCGTAACAGTTTCCAATTCCATTTTATTAAATCGATTTTGTTGTTGGACATGGAATCGTTGGTTTTTCGGTATTCTGAAAGGACTTCGGGCAACGCATAAGCCCTCTCTCCCGTTTTTAAGATTTTCAACCACAAGGCATAATCCTGTCGTTTTCTAATAAGCGGCATATACACTTTTCCCAATTTAGTTCGGTTGTAAATGGCCGTTAAACACCCTATTTTATTGGAATAGAGCATGTCGTTATAACTCAAAACTTGTGGCGGATTTATGGTTTTATTTAATGAATTTCCCGATTCATCAATCAACTGGTAAGCAGTGTGCACCAAATTATAGCTGTTGGACTGCATAAAATCGATTTGCTTTTCCAGTTTTTGCGGCAGCCATTTGTCGTCGCTATCCAGAAAAGCGATAAATTCTCCGGATGCCTCATCAATCGCTTTGTTCCTTGCCACGGCAGCCCCGGAATTTTCATTGAGTTGAAACCATTTTATACGGGAATCGGATTGCTGGAGTTTCTCAATTACGGAAATGGTGTTATCGGTAGAACAATCGTCAACCAACAACATTTCCCAATTTTGATAGGTTTGACTGAGCACACTGCTTATGGTTTCCGAAATGTATTTTTCAGAATTATAACAGGCCGTAACAATGGAAACAAGAGGCGTATTAGTGCTCATTTATGGTTGAAATAAAACTTTTTCGTTTTCCTGGGGTTGATTTTAATTGGGCATTGGGGTTGATTTCAAAACGCATATCGGCTTTAAAATAACTTTCAATTTCTTTGGATAAAAGAAGTTTTTCATTGGTTGATAAGTCGGAAAAAATATTAAAATCCAATTCCCCTTTTTTTCTTTGGAGCACCTGATATTGCAAATTCAACTGATGCTTTTCCGAAAGGTTTTTAAAAATATAATAAAAATACAAACTGGGGTATTTTTCGTTTGTTCCGTAAACCGTTTCGCCAATTCGCCCTAAAACATCTTCTAAAATGAGGTGTTTTTTTCCACAGGCACAGACCTTGTTTTTTGGCGCCAATTTGATGTAATCGCCCAATTTATATCGAATTATCGGAAAAGAAAACATGTGTAGATTGGTGACCAAAATTTCGTTGTTTTCCTCTTCAACAATCACGCCTTCCATGTTAATGTGCATGTTGCCGTGCGGACATTCAAAAGCGATAATCCCAGCTTCTGCTGCGCCGTATTCGCTAATCATTTTTGTTCCGAAGGCCTTTTTGATTTCGGGCTGGTAATAATCGAAAATTTTTTCGGAAGTGCCCTTAACCATTTTGATTTTGGCTGGTTTTTCAGTTTCAGAATCGTTTATGGCCTTTGCCGTTTCGTAAATGCTCGATGAATAACCGTGAATATATTGGGCATCTTTCAGTTTTTTTATAAACCTTTCCATTTCGGTTTTTGAATACGAAAACACCCGAAATCGATTTTGAAAAGCATCCAACAACCGGGTTTTCAACTTATAGAAAAACGATTGGTTGAA
>CAZZDI010000108.1:4934-8959 GCA_964653155.1 uncultured Flavobacteriaceae bacterium
GGTTTTATTCCTTTTTCATCAAAAACCTTTCGGTAAAATGGCGAATATTGATAGGCAAATGCAACGAGTTCCTTTAGTTTTTTCAATTGAAAATCTTCCAACTCTTCCAACGAATAGCTTTCCGAACGGCTCAAAAATTGATGAATCCCTTTTGAGGAAGGATTCCTCAAATTTCGCCCTAAAATATAAAGCCATTTGTACATCATGCTTTACGGAGTAATTGGTTCCATTGGTGTTTCACCACCTCCCATTGATAGGTTTCTACTTGCTTTCGGGCATTTTGGGTAATTTCGCCCGAGCCGTTTTCAATCAAATATTTTATGCCGTTTGCCATAGCGTTAACATCATTTGGATTTACCAAAACCCCGGTTTCTTGATATTTTACCAAATGTTTTATTCCGCCCACATTGGTGGTTACAACCGGTAAACCCAAGGCCATGGCTTCGATGATGCTAACCGGCATATTATCGACATTGCTGGTGTTTATAAAAACATCGAATGTTTCCGATTTTTTGTGCCATGCTTTTTTTGTTAACACTCCTGTGAATTCCACCGAACTTTCTAAGTTTAAATCTTTTACAAGTGTTTTTATATCTCCTAATGTTCCATCGCGGTCGGGGCCCACCATGCACAATGTGGCTTCGGGAAAATGCTTTTTTAGCCCAAGCAATACTTTTATAGCCATTTCAGGGTTATAAATCTTCGCAAACGACCTGACGTACAACAATTTCGGGTGAATTGTTCTTCGATGTTTAAACTTATAGTTTTCAATTTCGAGCACATTGGGAATACAAATGGTTTTGAAGCCTGCGTTTTGAAATGTTTCCAACAAATATTCGGATGGTGCCACGTTGATGTATGCCTTTGAAAAAATGGCTTTCGACATTCGCGGTGACTTTTTCAACCTTTCAGGAAGATTTCCGCCGTGTAAAATAGGAATATATGGCTTTTTTAAACGTTTTAATAAAACAGCACAGCAATAGGCGTAGTAGAAGTTTAGGGTGCTATAGGTGTCTATTAAAGCGACATTGGTCGTTTTTTGGTGCTTAAAAATGCTAAAAACCATATCGAGCATTCGGAGCAACACATTCGATTGACTCGACGTTTTTGTTACCGTATAGCCTTCTTTTTGCAGCAAATTACTTAGTGTTTCCAACGTGGAAGGATAGCCCGTTTTGCTAAACAGATTATTTCCTATGTATAACACTTTTATGTTTTTCATCACGCTTATTTGTTAATAAGCTTTATCCTCACCTTTTAGTGCATTGGTCAAAGTTTGTAGCATGATTTTTAAATCGAGTAACAACGACCAGTTTTCTATATAAAAGATATCGTATTTTACTCTATTGATAATATCTTTATCGGTTTCTATTTCACCCCTAAAACCACTAATTTGTGCCAAACCGGTAATGCCCGGTTTTACGAAATGGCGCACCATAAACTTATCAATTCGCTGCGCGTACATATTGGTATGGCTTACCATGTGCGGTCTTGGCCCAACCACCGACATATCGCCGAAAAGCACATTAAAAAACTGAGGGAGTTCGTCAATACTCGTTTTTCTAATAAAAGCCCCTACCTTGGTTATTCTTAAATCTCCTTTCGTTGCTTGAAACAAATGCGCATCTTTATTGGGCGTCATGGATCGGAACTTGTAACAGTCGAATTCCTTGTAATTAAACCCATTTCTGGACTGTTTGAAAAACACCGGCCCTTTAGATTCTAATTTTATGATGATGGCCAAAATAGGTGTAAGCCAAGATAGGACGAAAATGATAATAAACAACGAAAATACGATATCGAAAGTCCGCTTGGTCAATTGGTTTACTTTATCCTGAATAGGAATAGTCCTTAATGACAAAATAGGAATGTAATCGTAATATTCGTATTTCAGCTTTTTTGAATAAATGTCCTTGTTATCGGGAATAAATTTTAACTCCCTTAAATTGTTATCGGCAAAATCAATCAATCGGTTTATTTGTTTGTTGGATAAATCGGCCACCGAAAAGTAAATTTCATTGATGTCGTTTTCAATAATAAAGTCGAAACATTTTTGCAGCGAAAAACCTTCCTTTTGCGTATTAAACTGCTTTTTGAAATGGTAACCAAAATCCAATCTGGTTTTGAAAATATGAATTAATTGTCTGGTTTTTTCGGTATTTCCAATAACAATCACTCTTCTGAGGTTTCCTCCTAAAACGGCTCTATATTTATTTAAGAGATAAAAAAATAAGAACTTAAAAAATGTGACTAATGCAAAAACCGTCAACAAATAGTTGCCAAGCGCCAATCGGCTAATATTAGGTTGTTTAAAAAAGCCAATAAAAGCATATAATACAATTGAAAATAAAATAATTTGCCTTAACAACAAGGTGACGACCTGAATCACTTTAGTGTATCTATGGACTTCGTAAAATTGGTTTTTAAATGCTATGACGAACCAGGCCGCAAAGACATACCCCAAAAACAGATATATGTTATTCAAGTTAATGTCGAACAAGAAGATAACGCCGCCAATGATACTAAAATCAATGAGGTGTAATATCGGTTTTATAAACCCTGAATAGCGGCCTTGTTTAAAAGTACTCAATATTATTTTTTTATGTGTTGGGCAAAATTTTTGTGTTCGCTTTTAAACAGTTCCTCTTTGGTAAGAGTTTTAAAATAATTGTAGGTTATTTTCATGCCTTCGGCCCTGTTTATTTTAGGCTCCCAATTTAGTGTTTTTTTTGCTAAAGTGATGTCTGGCTGACGTTGAAGCGGATCATTTTGGGGCAATGCCTTGTAAACTATTTTTTGTGTGGTGCCGGTTAGTTTAATAATTTCTTCTGCAAAATCCTTAATAGTGATTTCATGCGGGTTTCCTATATTAACAGGATATACATAATCACTTAACAGCAATCTGTAAATCCCCTCCACTTGATCATCGACATAGCAAAAGGAGCGCGTTTGCATACCATCGCCAAAAACGGTTAAATCTTCACCTCTTAAAGCCTGGCCGATAAAGGCCGGGATAACACGCCCATCGTTCAATCGCATTCTAGGGCCGTAGGTATTAAATATCCGCACAATTCGAGTTTCCAAACCATGGAACCTGTGGTATGCCATGGTAATGGATTCCTGAAAACGCTTGGCTTCGTCGTAAACCCCTCGTGGACCGATAGTATTTACATTTCCGTAATACTCTTCGGTTTGTGGATGCACCAGTGGGTCGCCATACACTTCAGAAGTTGAAGCTATTAAAATACGTGCATTTTTGGCCTTTGCCAACCCTAATAGATTATGAGTTCCCAATGACCCTACTTTTAGGGTTTGAATCGGGATTTTTAAATAATCGATAGGACTTGCTGGCGAAGCAAAATGAAGGATGTAATCTAATTTTCCCTCTATCTTAACAAACTCGGTAATATCGTGTTTTATAAATTCAAAATGGGGATGATTTTCTAAATGGGCTAAATTCTTTTTATCGCCGGTTATAAAGTTATCCATTGCGATAACGTAATAGCCTTCTTTTATGAATCTATCACATAAATGCGACCCTAAAAAGCCTGCTGCTCCTGTTATTAGTACCCGTTGCAAAGTCTCGACATTTTGTTTTAATTTAAAACAAGCAAATATAAAGATTCTGTTTAATAAGAATGTGATTTATAAATTGAAAAGATAACCTTTGCCATTTCAACACTAAGCGAAATCTCCACAACGCCCTGTTATACCTAAGTTCGATTACCATTCCGAACGAGGTATGAGGAAAAATCAAATATACCTAGCCACTTCTAAAACCTATGTTTTTATAAAAAAGAAAATCGCCTAAAAATTGCTTTTTAGACGACCTCATATACCATGTTTTTGTAAAATTATGGGCTTGTGCAACGACTGCCGTTGTTGGCAACAGTAGTTTTTTAATCATAATGAAACCTACATTTAGCAATTAAAATTTCCTCCTCCTTGAACTGATAAATCAACCTGTGTTCACTATAGCTAAATCTACATAAAATGTCATGCTGACGAAGGAAGCATCTCATTTA
>CAZZDI010000109.1:0-8954 GCA_964653155.1 uncultured Flavobacteriaceae bacterium
ATTGGCAATGAAGAGTCGCTAAAACAACAAAAATACGGGCTATCGTTCAGTTTGGCCAGCAGTCAAAAAAGCGCTATTAATGGCGAACTGAATTACATTTCGAACAGTTATAGCGGCAATGTGAACACGCCCGTAGCCTACCAAATTCTTGAAGGATTACAACCCGGAAAAAACTTTACGTGGAGCCTTTTGGCACAAAAAAAGCTCACCGCTTTTTTAGATTTGAATTTAAATTACTTCGGAAGAAAGACCGAAACCAGCAAAACCATCCACACCGGCTCGGTACAGTTGAAGGCTTATTTTTAACGTTTATTTTAGATATTATTTTCGTAATTTTACACGCAATATGTGTAAGCTTGTTGCTATATTCTATTCGTTTTTGATTCTTGTACAAAGTTTCAATATTAACGCCGAAGACCTATCGAAACTTAGTGTCTTGGTAGAGCATGCGAAGTTTCACAAAGACATGTATGGCGACTCGTTTTTTGATTTCCTTTCAGAACATTATGGAGACCAAAAAATTTCTCACCCAGACAACCACAAAGAACACGAAGACCTTCCTTTTAAAAACCACCAACACATGCTTTGCCTTGTTAATAGCGTTTTTATTTTAACCCCAGAGCTATTGTTTCAGTTGGAGCATCAATCATTTAAAAATATCCCTCTAAATTTCTTCTATAAAGAATCAACTTCTTTATTTGAAAAACCTTCTGTTTTCCAGCCTCCCAAACAAGCATAATTCCTTTAGGCAAAATACCAAACTGCTCAAATTTAATTATTTGAACAGAACTTGTCAATTATTTTAATTAAGAATTATGCTAGAAAACATTATAAAATCCAGCTTAAGCAATAAGCTTATAGTGCTGCTCTTTACAGTTTTTATTGCGGGTTTTGGAGTTTTTTCCTTAACCCAAATCTCTAT
Organism: uncultured Flavobacteriaceae bacterium; assembly: GCA_964653155.1. Taxonomy (GTDB): domain Bacteria; phylum Bacteroidota; class Bacteroidia; order Flavobacteriales; family Flavobacteriaceae; genus Flavisericum. The sequence continues at coordinate 923 of CAZZDI010000109.1, forward strand.
TGGCGCAGTACCCGACATTACCAATAACCAAGTACAGGTCATTACAACATCAAGCAATTTATCGACTCAAGATGTTGAACAGTTTATCACCTATCCTGTTGAATTGGAAATGGCCAATCTTCCCGGTGTTGAAGAAATCCGTTCTGTTTCAAAGTTTGGTCTATCTGTGGTAACCATTGTTTTTAAAGACAACATGGGCACTTATTTGCCCAGGCAACTTATTGCCGAAAAAATAAAATCGGCTTCCGAAAAAATCCCGGATGGATTTGGGTCTCCAGAAATGGGTCCTATAACCACTGGCTTGGGCGAAATATACCAATACATTTTAGATGTAAAACCCGAATTTAAAGATCGTTACTCGGTAACCGAATTACGAACCATTCAAGATTGGATTGTAAAACGGCAACTTTCCGGCATTCCTGGCGTAGTAGAAGTAAACACCTGGGGCGGCCATTTGAAACAATATGAAGTTGCCATAAACCCCAAGAAGCTCAATGCCATGAAAATAAGCTACAAGGATATCTTCAATGCTTTAGAAAAAAACAACAGCATTGCCGGAGGTGGTTATATTGAAAAAACCAACGAAGCCTTTTTTATACGTGGTGAAGGCTTGGTAAATTCGCTGGAAGATATTGAAAACATTGTAATTAAAAACGAAGGGCTACCCATTTACATAAAAGATGTGGCAAAAGTAGGCTTTGGCAGCGCCACCCGGTTTGGCGCTATTACCGGCAATGGCGAAGGCGAAAAGGTACTGGGGCAGGTCATGATGTTAAAAAACGGAAACTCCAAAGAAGTCATTGATAGCGTTAAGGAACGTGTAGCTTCTATAGAAAGTTCATTACCGGAAGGCGTAGAAATCAACGGGTTTTTAGAACGAAGCGAACTTATAGGAAAAACCACCTTCACAATCGCCGAAAACCTAATTTTGGGATCGCTCATTGTAATTTTTGTAGTTGTTCTATTATTGGGCAACTTGCGTTCTGGCCTTGTTGTGGCCTCAGTAATACCTTTAAGTTTATTGTTTGCCATTTCATTGATGAACATTTTTAACATTGATGCCAACTTAATGAGTTTGGGAGCAATAGACTTCGGAATCATAATAGACGGAGCCGTTATTATCGTCGAGTATATCGCTTTTAGGATTACTTCACAAAGCGCAAAAATAAACGCTCTCTCAAAATCAGAACAGCAAAAAACGGTAGATGGCATTACCCAAAAAAGCGCCTCTAAAATGATGAATTCTGCCATTTTCGGGCAGCTCATTATTGTTATAGTTTTTATTCCCATTTTATCATTGGGCAGTGTTGAGGGCAAAATGTTTAAGCCCATGGCGCTCACGTTTAGTTTTGCATTAATTGGCGCCATGATTTTATGTTTAACCTATGTTCCGGTAATCTCATCTATATTTTTGAAGCCCAGCAAACAAACGGAAAAAAATATTTCGGTAAAACTAATGCGCCTTTTAACCAAGCTGTACAAACCATCCATAAATTGGGCCTTAAAAAGCAGAAAAACAGTACTTGTACTTGCCTGTTCCCTGCTGGCCATTAGCATTTATATTTTTAGCACAATGGGAGGCGAATTTGTTCCAACGCTCGATGAAGGCGATTTTGTTATCCAACCTGTTTTAAAAACAGGAACATCTCTTGGAAAAACCATAGAAATAACCTCCAAAATTGAAAAAACTCTTTTAGAAAACTTTCCTGAAGTTGACCAAGTTGTAAGCCGCATTGGCGCTGCCGAGGTACCAACAGACCCTATGAGCATGGAAGAAAGCGATGTTATCATCAAATTAAAACCCAAAGACCAATGGGTTTCGGCCGATAGTAAAGATGAATTGGCCGATAAATTTAAAGAAGCACTTTCTATTGTTCCCGGAATGGAAGTTGAATTTACCCAACCTATCGAAATGCGTTTCAATGAACTTATTACAGGGGTTAGGGCCGATATTGCCATTAAAATATTTGGTGAAGACTTATCTGTTTTATCAAGTAAAGCCGATGAGATAAAATCACTTATTCAAGACGTTGAAGGGGCATCAGATATTATAATTGAAAAAGTAGAAGGGTTGCCGCAAATGAGCATTACTTATAACCGCAGTAAAATTGCTAGGTACGGTTTAAACATTGCAGATATAAATCAAATTATATCCATGGGGTTTGCCGGGAAAACCGTAGGCAGTGTTTTTGAAAGTGAAAAACGCTTCGATATGGTAGTACGTTTAGATGAAAACCACCGCCAAAACATTGAAAACATCCAAAACCTATACATTGATACCCCCAACGGCTTAAAAATACCATTAAAAGAATTGGCCAATATAAAATACACCACTGGCCCGGCAAAAATTTCACGAGATAACACCAGAAGGCGTATTGTTGTAGGCGTTAACGTTAGGAACCGAGATTTGCAATCGGTGGTTGATGATGCCAAAACCATTATTGAAAACCAGGTTAAACTCCCAGCGGGCTACAACATTACCTATGGTGGTCAATTTGAAAACCTACTGAGCGCCAAGACCCGGCTGTTGGTTGCCGTTCCTGTTGCCTTAATCTTAATCTTTATTTTATTATATTTTGCTTTTGGCTCCATAAAAGAGGCCGCCATGGTTTACACCGCTATTCCGTTGGCAGCAGTAGGCGGTGTTTTTCTCCTGTGGTTTAGAGGCATGCCGTTCAGTATTTCTGCTGGTGTTGGCTTTATTGCCTTGTTTGGTATAGCCGTACTTAACGGCATTGTTTTAATTGAACATTTTAAAGAGCTAAAAGAGGCAGGCATTACAAATATAACAGAGCGTATAAAACGAGGCACAACAGAACGGTTACGTCCCGTTTTATTGACTGCCGCAGCTGCCGCCCTTGGCTTTCTTCCAATGGCCATTTCAACAAATGCCGGAGCCGAGGTACAACGTCCTTTAGCTACCGTAGTTGTTGGCGGGCTGGTTACTGCTACTGTTTTAACCTTAATTGTTTTGCCGGTACTTTATGCTTGGTTCGAAGAAAAATCAGAATTAAAAATGAGCAAAAAAAACATGCTCCCTATAATTGTCGTTTTATTTTCACTCCAGCTCCCCGCCCAAAACAAATTACAAACTGTGGATGACGCTATAAAAATCGCCATTGAAAACAATGCTGGTTTAAAAGCATCATCTTTAAAGACCGATGAGTCTGAAGCTTTAATTGGAAGCGCATTTAGTTTTGATAAAACATCTGTTTACTACAGCTATGACGAAAACAATTTGGCGGTTAACAACCAGCCTTTGAAAATTTTCGGCATATCTCAAGACTTTAAATTCCCAACGGTTTATTTTTCAGAAAAAAAAGTAAATAAGGCAAAATATAGACTTCAGCAATCTCAATACAACTTAGCCTTAGAAGTATTGAAGCGTGATGTTAATTTAGCTTACACTAACTTAAATTATGCCAAAAATAAAGCAAGAACATATAAATTTCTAGATAGCTTATACCAAAAATTCGCAAGCGCATCCAAACGGCGGTTTGAATTGGGCGAAACCAATTATTTAGAAATGATTAGTGCCCAATCAAAACATAAGCAACTGGAAACACTGTTCAAGCAATCTCAACAAGAAGTAGTTTTAACAAGGGAAGCATTAAAGGAGGTTTTGCAAACAGACTCGGTATCTGTACCCGATTTTACTCCACAAAAATTAGAGCTAAAAAGAGCCTCGTTAGAAAACCACGTGGGGATTTCTATTTATGACAACTTGAATTTATATTACGAAACCCAAAACCAAAAAGAAAAACAAAACCTGCTGCCCGATTTAAGTGTTGAGTATTTTCAGGGTACAAATAGTGCTTTAAGCGGCAATATAATTGGCTATCAATTTGGAATAAAAATCCCTTTGTTTTTTAGTGGAAACACTTCAAAAATTAAAGCCACAAAAATCGCCAAAGAAGCTTCTATTGCCGAAAAACAAGATTACACAATCAAGCTAAAAGCAAAACAAAAATCGCTATTGGCAACACTCCAACAATATGAAGCGGCCATAAATTATTACGAAAACCAAGGCAAAAATCTTTCAGAAGAAATTCTGAAAACGGCACAACGCTCATTCAAAGAAGGTGAGATTGATTTTTTCCAGTACATACAAAGTATTGAAACGGCCACAGACATAGAACTAACCTACCTTAAAAGCTTAAACGCCTACAACCAAACCATTATTGCCATAAATTATTTAATTCTATAAAAAATGAAACGTCTATATATACTATCGTTTTCGCTACTATTGGTAGCCTGTGGAAACACAGAAAACAACAACAAAACTCCTAACACAGAAAACAAGCATAACGATGAAATTGTGGTAACCCAATCACAATTTACAAATGAAAACATGCAACTAGGAAAACTAGAAACCTTTGAATTCAACAAAACCATAGAGGTTATTGGCAATATTGACGTGCCTCCAAAAAATAAGGCTGTCATTAGCTCCTTTATGGGGGGCTACATTACAAAAACGCCCTTATTGGTAGGAGACAAAGTAAAAAAAGGACAAGTTTTGGTATCTCTTGAAGACCCCCAGTTTGTTGATTTACAACAACAATACCTAGAAATTGCCGAAAAGCTCAACTACTTAAAATCTGAATACAACCGCCAAAAAACATTGTTTGATGAAAACATAACCTCTCAAAAAAGTTTTTTGCAAGCAGAGAGCATCTACAAAAGTAGCTTGGCGCACTACAACGGTTTACGCAAAAAACTTGGAATGCTAAATATTAAGCCAGATATGGTAGAAAAAGGTAAAATAACAGAAACCATCAATCTGTATTCGCCTATAAACGGCTACGTAAGCAAGGTAAACATAAGCACCGGAATGCCAGTTTCTCCAGCCGACATTATTATGGAAATTGTTGACACAGAACACATCCACATAGAATTGTCTGTTTTTGAAAAAGATATTTTGAGCATAAAAAAAGATCAAAAAATCCTGTTTAAAATACCTGAAGCATCAAACAATACTTATGAAGCCAAAGTACATTTGGTAGGAACAACAATTAACGACAAATCAAGAATCGTAAAAGTTCATGGTCATATTTTAAACGAGGACGAAGCCCATTTTATGGTCGGTATGTTTGTTGAAGCCCGTATTTTGCAAGCGTCCACAAAAAGCCCCGGAATCCCCAAAGAAGCTGTTCACGAGAGCGAAGGCAACCATTACGCTCTAGTTTTAAAAGAACAAAAGAACGACTCTTACTACTTCGAAAAAATAAAATTAGAGCTTGGGGCGCAAACCGAAAGCCATGCCATTATAACAAATCCTGATATATTAAATGGAAAAAGTATTTTAACACGTGGCGGGTTTATGCTTTTAAACAATAATAGTGGTGGGCACTCACATTAACCGAAGCAACTAGATTCCTGCCGTGTCAATTTTTTCAAACACGGCAATGATGGTTTTTACGGCATCAATGTAAAACTGGGGGTGGATATTTTCGAAATCGTCGGTAGGCTCATGGTAATCTTTATGGTCTTCAACGCCAAAATACAAAAACGGAATCTGTTTTTTGTAGAAGTTGGTATGGTCGGAAGCAAAAGTCCAATCTTCCTGTCCATCATAACCATCGTGCCCCAAAACAAGGTTTAATGATTTTGGAGTATCTGTATTTTCAACCAAATGTTTTAACCGTTTGTTTTCTGAAGTTCCAACTATAAAAAGTTCATTTTTATCGCTTCGGCCAATCATATCCATATTAATATTTAGCATGATATTTTTTAAAGGTACCAAGGGATGGTTCACAAAATATTTAGAGCCTTGAAGCCCCAGCTCCTCGCCATCAAAAGCAGCTAAAATAACAGAGTGTTTAGGTGGAGTATTTTTGAAATATTCAGCAAAACTAAAAAGGGCACTAACGCCCGAAGCATTATCATCCGCCCCATTGTAAATCTTGCCCCGTTTAACCCCTTCATGGTCATAATGGGCGCTAATCACGATATATTTTTCTGGAAATTCGCTTCCTTTTATAAGTCCTAAAACATTGGTAGCGTTGTATTCGTTCCTTTTGTGCATGAAGAAAAAAGGCTGTACATAGCCCTCAACTAAAGGCGTTACGCTTAAACTATAAAACTGATTGACAATGTATTTTTGGGCTTTAATAGCTCCTTTGGCTCCTGTACGCCTACCTTCAAAGGCATCAGACGATAAAGATTGAAGGTGTTTTAAAAGTACTTCTTCATTAAAGCAAGTTTGCTTTCTGTTGGGCAGCACCACCCCTTGCGAATGGATCGACCCACAAAAAAACGTAAAAAGCAATAAAAAAATGGCGATTCTGTTCATCCTTATAAAACTTCTCTAAAGCTAATAAAAAAACCCAAGCAACAAGCTTGGGTTCTATATTTTTACGATGAACAGCGTAAATTATGACAATGCTGCCTTCATTAACTCGCGGTTCATTCTAGCAATATTATCCAATGAAATACCTTTTGGACATTCAATTTCGCAGGCCCCCGTGTTGGTACAGTTTCCAAAACCTTCCAAATCCATTTGGGCTACCATGTTCTTCACACGGTCTACAGCCTCAACTTGTCCTTGTGGCAAAAGTGCATATTGCGATACTTTAGCACCAACAAACAACATCGCACTTGAGTTTTTACAAGTGGCCACACAAGCTCCACAACCAATACACGTTGCAGCATCCATAGCCTCATCGGCTGCGTGTTTTGAAATGGGAATAGCATTGGCATCTTGCGTGTTTCCTGAAGTGTTTACAGAAATATATCCACCCGCTTGTTGGATACGCTCAAACGCCGTTCTATCAACCACTAAATCTTTAATCACCGGAAAAGCAGTAGCTCTCCATGGCTCGATGGTAATGGTATCGCCATCCTTGAACATACGCATGTGCAACTGGCAAGTGGTTACGCCTCTATCCGGCCCATGTGCTTCACCGTTAATATACATCGAGCACATTCCGCAAATACCTTCACGGCAATCGTGATCGAAGGCCACAGGCTCTTCGCCAGAGTTTACCAATTGTTCATTCAACACATCCATCATTTCTAAAAATGACATATGCTCAGAAATATCCGTTACTTTATAATCGACCATTTGACCCTTAGAGGAAGCATCTTTTTGTCGCCAAATTTTCAATGTTAAATTCATAATCTTTTCTTTTGTAGAGAAAATAGAACACAGAATAAAGAAAATAGAAAAATATCTTTGCTCTTTGCTCTCTTATCTTTGTTCTATTCTATTTATATGAACGTTGCTTTAATTCTATATCCTTAAATTCTAATTGTTCTTTGTGAAGTACGGCATCGGCGGGTTCTCCTTTGTATTCCCAAGCGGCAACGAAAGCAAATGCTTCGTCGTTACGTTTTGCTTCTCCTTTTTGCTCGCCATCCAATTCTACAGATTCTTCACGGAAGTGCCCTCCGCACGATTCCTCACGCATCAAGGCATCTTTTGCAAACAACTCACCCAACTCCAAGAAATCGGCCACACGACCTGCTTTTTCCAGCTCGGGGTTCATTTCGTTAGCATTTCCAGGTACCTTTACATCTTTCCAGAATTCTTCACGAATTTGTTTGATTTCTGCCATAGCCTCTTTCAACCCTTGTTCGTTACGTGCCATACCAACTTTATCCCACATTACTTTTCCTAAACGTTTGTGGAAGTAGTCAACAGATTTTGTTCCGTTGTTGTTTACGAAGAAATCGATTTTATCTTTTACAGCTTTTTCGGCTTCATCAAATTCTTTGGTATCCGTTGGAATTTTTCCTGTTCGGATATCGTTTGCCAAATAATCACCAATGGTGTATGGCAACACAAAATAACCATCGGCCAAACCTTGCATTAACGCCGAAGCTCCTAGTCGGTTCGCACCATGATCGGAGAAATTGGCCTCACCGATACAGTAGCACCCAGGAATGGTTGTCATTAAGTTATAATCTACCCAAACGCCTCCCATGGTGTAATGTGTTGCAGGGTAAATCATCATGGGCGTTTTGTACGGATTTTCGTCAACGATTTTCTCATACATTTGGAATAAGTTTCCGTATTTAGCCTCAACGATTT
>CAZZDI010000110.1:0-1687 GCA_964653155.1 uncultured Flavobacteriaceae bacterium
ATTTTTAAACTTCCTTTTCTATAAAGTGAACTTCCGGACTGCAAATTTCAACAATTAATTTTTTTAGCTCGGCTTCAAAATCCAATAGCGTGCCTTGTGTTATCAAGCTGTCTTTTTTTCTGCTCGTTGCCGACTCTTTTTGGGCAAACTTTAAAAATCCACCACTCAAATTTTTAAATGAAACAATACCTGCCTCAATAGGAAATTTCAATCCTTTGGAAGCCTGCATCATATAAGCATAACAAAGCACCTGAAAGCTTTTGCTATATTTCTTGTAATCGGTTGTAATATCTGCCCAGTCAGCAATTTCAACTTGATTCTGCTCCACTTTTCCGGTTTTATAATCTACAATCCTCGTAGTTCCGTTGTGCTCATCCACACGATCTACTTTACCTTTTAATTTTACAGGGAATCCCAGTTCCGGAATATTGATTTCCATTTCATTATCGGCTTCAATAGCTAAAATTTTAATTTCATTCCCCGCTTTTATGGCCTCCATTTCTAAATCGAGAAAATTGGAAACGTAGCGTTTGGCTATTTCAAAAATGATTAGGTTTTTTCCGGTTGTAATATCGCCCTGTTTGTATTCGTTTGTAAAATGATAGCTTACCCGCTGTTCTGTGTGCTTTTTGAATTGTTTAATAATCTCAACGGTTAAAAACTGTCCAACAAATGGCCTATAAAAATCTTCTAAAGTATTATGCACCACAGTACCTAAGGTATTGGCGGCAACGGTTTCTTCAACATCGTTGTGCTCGCGAATCTTTAAAATGCTTTGGAAATAAAAATCGATTGGGTTTCGCATGTAATTAGTGAGCGACGAAGGTGAAAAACCTTTTTTAGCCAATTCAACCAATTGGTTTTCCAAATGAGGCGTTTTTTTTACGCATTCTAATTCAACAGGAATTACCGGCACTTTCGGGGCTAATATTTTATGGTTTATTTGGTGTTTATTTTCTAATTCCAACTGGGTAATGAACCTACTTTTTTCGCCACCGGTCAACACATCTGCCTCGGTATTATAAAGTATGAACACGTTTTTTGCCCGCTGTAACAACCTGTAAAAATGATAGGTATAAACGGCGTCCTTTTCTTTGTAGGTTGGCAATTTATTTTCCAATTTAACATCAAAAGGGATGAACGAATTTTGGGTTTTACCAGAAGGAAGCACCCCCTCGTTTACCGAAGAAATAATAACGGTTTCGAAATCCAGCACACGCGATTCCAGCATTCCCATAATTTGAAGCCCCTGCAATGGCTCACCCTGAAAATCGAGCGTTTCTGCACTTAAAAGTTCCTTGTAAATGCCATGCAAGGTTGAAATGTTATCGATGTAATTGCTTTTTGAATTTAACCGCGACACTTCATTAAACAATACATTGAAGCGGTACAGATATTCCAACGGAAGAAGATTGTCCGCTTTATTTTTATCGAAGTGCTGTTTTATGGAAAGGATTAAATCTGAACAATTTTGCAGCGCATGCCCAACCGATGCCTCCCAATTGGAAAACAGCAAATTAATGATTCCTTTTCCCAAAGGTGCCATTTCAATAAGTTTTTCCTTGTTTAAATAGACCAAGTTATTATGGTCAATGGCTTCAATTATCTTCGAAGAATAATCATTGTTTTCAATAAAAAACAGAGGTTTTATAAACTGGTGCGAAATAATTTTAACCACATCTTTATA
>CAZZDI010000110.1:1787-2946 GCA_964653155.1 uncultured Flavobacteriaceae bacterium
AGTATTCAGTGCATTGAATCCTAAAAAAACGTGTTGCTTTTCTGTATTATGCTGAATGTACGATTCAAGGTTTTCAACAGCTGTTCTGTAAACCAATCCTTGGTACCCGATACCTTTGGCCAATAAGGTTTCTGTAAAATGTTTATAATAGCTATAAAGTTTATTCCAGAACGACAGATAGTTTTTTACAAAATCGGTCTTATTGGCGTCAAGCGACCAATGGTTTAAATCTTGGATGGCACTTAAATAGTTGAAGATTTTTTCCTGCGGAATAAGGTAACGGTCTATTTCATTGAAATCCTGCAAGAGGACCTGCCCCCATTTTGTAAATATTTCAAAAGTGTCGCGTTTTGAAGCTTCCGTGAGCGCAGAATAACTTCCATAAAACTCAAAAAGCAATTCGGTATTGGAAATATTCCTGATTCGCGAAAGTTGTTCTACAAATTCTTCAATGCTTAAAACCTCTGGAGAGAATGCGGTCTTGTTAAGCACCTTTGGCAATTGATGCTTTAAAAATATACCTGCACGTTTACTGGGAACAATAAAGGTGAGTTCTGAAAAATCTTGTGTGCTGTTTTTAAGGTCTTTTAAAGCATCAAAAATAAAAGTCGTCATGTTATAAAAATAAAAAACGCTTCGGAAATCCGAAGCGTTTTTTTGACTTATATTTTTAAATTATCTGGACTTTAAATTATTTAGCCAAGTTAATTTCTACACGTCTGTTGTTTGCTCTACCAGCTCTAGTTTTGTTAGAATCGATTGGTTTAGATTCTCCGTAACCAAGAGCAGAAAGTCTGAAGGCATCGATACCATTCTCTACTAAGTACTCTTTTACAGCGTTAGCTCTAGAGTCAGACAATCTTTGGTTTAAAGTTTCGCTACCTACGCTATCAGTGTGACCTTCAACAGTAAACTTAGAGTTAGGATACTCGTTTAAGATTTTGATGATATCTGTTAAAACTTCAGCAGATTGCGATTTGATAGTTGATTTACCAGTATCGAATAAAATTGTTTTAGCATACTCGTTAAGTTGCTTTTGAACTTCAGCAGTTACTTCTGGACAACCAGCGTTTGCTACAGTACCTTTAACTTCAGGACATTTATCGTCTTTATCTAACACACCGTCTCCGTCAGTATCTGGCCATGGGCAACCGTTGTT
>CAZZDI010000110.1:3046-8798 GCA_964653155.1 uncultured Flavobacteriaceae bacterium
TAAATACCATCACCGTCAGTATCAGTTCCACCAAATTTGATAGAGATACCAGCAGTATGTTGGAAGTGGGTTTGTAAATAATCTTCAAACGCATGCTTGTATGCTGTTTGAAGCGTTAAACCAACATTTTCGCTAAACCAAACGTTTACACCTAAAGTTCCGTTTAAAGTTCCAGCACCAATTTCATCAACCCAAGTGTAACCACCACCTACACCTAAGTAAGGGTCGATAGTTGTTCCTTGCAAAAAGTTGTATTTAATGGTACCATCTACTCCGTAGTAAGACCAATCGTCAACTTTATTTACTTCTTCTGGGATAGTGTTTGCTTTATCTCCCCAGTTTTCAATTTTATTTAAAGAACCAGTAATTCCGAAAGAAAAACCACTGCTTAAGTATTTAGACACAGAAATGGTTGATAATGATGGTAAAATGTTCCAGTGGTCTGTGGCGTTAAAAAATTCATCACCTAAACCACTGCCTAAGTAAGCGTTGCCTACTACACCATCTCCAGAAGGGAAAGCATCAACCGCGTTTGCCCCTATGGTAATTTGCCAAGGGTTGTTTTCGTCTTGCGCATTAGCGTTGCTATAACCAAGTACAAGCAACATAGCGAACAATAATCTGCTAAGATTTTTCATATTCAAAAGTTTAATTTTTAAGTGTTAATTGTGAACAAAAGTAAGTTGTTAAATGTTATTAACAAAGACAAATATAAAAAAAAATAGTACAAAAGCACTATTCATCGATAGTTCAGATTCAATTTAGATTATTTTTAATGCCTTGCCTACTTTAACAAATGCTTCAATGGCTTTGTCTAGGTGCGATTTAGTATGCGCGGCAGATAGCTGTACCCTAATTCTGGCTTTTTCTTTGGGAACTACCGGAAAAAAGAACCCTATAACATAAATACCTTCTTTTAAAAGCATATTGGCCATAGTTTGGGAAAGTTGGGCATCATAGAGCATAACGGGAACAATGGCCGAATCGCCATCAATAATATCAAAACCTGCCGATTTCATCCCTTTTTTGAAATAATTGGTATTCCACTCTAAAGCATCTCTTAACTGGGTATTATTGGCGAGCATATCGAATACTTTTATGGATGCCCCAACTATGGCCGGAGCCAGTGAGTTTGAAAACAAATAAGGTCTTGACCGCTGCCTAAGCATGTCTATAATTTCCTTTTTTCCGGTAGTGTAACCGCCCATGGCACCGCCTAAGGCTTTCCCTAAAGTCCCCGTAATAATATCTATCCGGTTTAATACGTTTTTTTCCTCAAGGGTGCCCCTGCCAGTATTCCCAATAAAACCAGCTGCGTGGCATTCGTCTATCATTACCAAGGCATCATACTGTTCAGCTAGGTCGCAAATTTTATCTAATGGAGCTACCAAACCATCCATGGAAAACACCCCGTCAGTAACTATTATTTTAAAACGCGCTCCATTTTTATCGGCTTCTACAAGCTGTTTTTCCAAATCGGCCATGTTGCTATTTTCATAGCGATATCGTGCTGCTTTGCACAAGCGCACTCCATCAATAATAGAGGCATGGTTCAACGAATCTGAAATTATAGCATCTTCCTTTCCCAAAAGCGGCTCGAAAACTCCGCCATTGGCATCGAACGCGGCAGCGTATAATATGGTGTCTTCCGTTTGGTAAAAGTCGGCTATTTTTTGCTCCAGTTCCTTATGGATATCCTGGGTACCACAAATAAACCGAACCGAACTCATACCAAAACCATGTGAGTCCATCGCATTTTTGGCAGCTTGAATAACTTCTGGATGCGACGACAGCCCCAAATAATTATTGGCACAAAAATTCAAAACCGTTTCACCGGTATTCAAGGTGATTTCTGCACCTTGTGCCGATGTAATGATGCGCTCTTCTTTATAAAGTCCGTTTTTTTTTATGCTTTCGAGCTCCTCTTGCAAATGATTTTTTATGTTTCCGTACATTTTATTGCGTTTTTCACAAATTTAAACATCTTTTACCATTATAACATCATTAACGTAAACCAAGATTTTCTTTTTAACTTTTAGCCCCATTTCTTCTAAAACATCTTGGTAGATTTGAAGTTGCTGCAAGTATTTCTCCCTCTCCTGCCCAGTTTTATAATCAATTATAACAGCTTCATTTTTATCGTTAACAACCACTTTATCCGGTCTTAAAACAAGGCCTTCTTTGGTAATAATATCGCGCTCATTATGTATGGTATAATTTGGAGTAAAATAATCGCGAAGCAAAGGGTTTTCAATAATCTGAACAACAATTTCCTTTAATGCCAAAGCTTGTGGTGCATCAATTACCGAGGCATTAACAAAATCGTTAATCACAATATCTACATCGGCCTTGGTTTTTATCTGCGCCATAATATCATGGATCAGGTTTCCTTTTTCAATGGCTTCCTTTTGGGCCGTATCCCACAAAAAACTCGATTTGGTTACCACTTTTATGCGATGCGCTTCTTTGGGTGTTGAAATAAATTCATCCTGCAACAGGGTGCTTGTTTCTTTTTCTTCGGAAGGCATTGAAGTTTTTTTAGAACCACCAAAACTGTAAGTTAATTTTGAATCTTCCCAAAGCCCCAAATGCTGAAGGTAGCTAATTAATAAACCCGAATATTTTTTGGTGTTGGCTTCGCCTTTTGTTGAAATGTCTTTTGCTGAAACAATATGCAGTTGCTCTACGGCGCGCGTTAAGGCCACGTAAAGCAGATTGATGTTGTCCAACTCTAATTCTGATTTGTGCTTGTTGTAAATCTGTTGGCCTTCATCTCCAAAATATTCAAAATCCTTGTTATAATTAAGCAGCGTGTGCGTAAAACCTTGGTATTGCTCTTTGTTGATGGCAAACCATTCTTTGGGCTCTTTTTCGCGGTAAATTTCCAAATCGGCATAAGGAAAAATAACCACCGGAAATTCCAATCCTTTTGATTTGTGAATAGTCATGATTTGTACCGCATTTTGCCCCAAAGGCGAAACAATGCTTAAACTTTCTTTCTTCTTGTCGAAATACTCCAAAAACCCAGAAATATCAGAACCTTTTTTATGAGTAAAATCCAACACAACATCTAAGTAAAATTGTATATATGCGTTGCTGTTTTTTACCAAATTAAATTGGCGCACAATTGTTTCGGCCAAATCGAAAAGCGGCAATTGCAAAAGGCTTTCAGCATTTAAAAACACCTTATAAGTTTCCAACTTATTTAGCAATTCTGAAATGGACAGGTTGATGTGCTCGTTAAAAAACCCGTGTTGATCTTCAATATTAAAATGTTTGGCCAAAAATTGAAGCACCTTAATTTTTATTTCCTTGTTTTGCGGCTGTAACAAAAGCCCTAAAAAATGATTAACGAACTGAACTTCGGGCGCATTGTTTAAAAGCAGGGTTTCAGATGAAATTATAGGAATATTATTTTGACTTAAATAATTGGCCACGGCCACACCGTCTTTTTTCTTTCTTACCAAAACACAAATATCGCCAAGCGCAAAACCATTATCCAAGCACGTCTTTATTTTTTGCAAAACGGTTTCGGTAAAAAGGGCATCGCGGTCGTCATCTTTAGCAATATCCAAAAACTCCAATTCTACGTAGCCTTCGGTGTTTTTTGTAATTTCCTGTTGGGCGTGATTGTACAAATGGCTATACATCTCGTTGTTAAAAAACTGATGCCCCAAAAAACTAAAAAGGCCATTATTGAAGTTTACCACCTCTTTAAAACTTCGGAAATTGGCCGGAAGGCTTTTCACCTCCTTTTTAACGTAAAACGGATTTTCGCCATTAAACAATTCAATAAATTGTTCGGCCTTACCGCCACGCCACCGGTAAATGGCCTGTTTGGCATCGCCCACCAACATGGCGCTACCGTTTTCGGCAGACAGCGAATTGCTCAATAACGGAATTAAATTTTGCCATTGTACCACCGAGGTATCCTGAAACTCGTCAATAAAATAATGTTTGAATTTTTCGCCAATGCGCTCATAAATAAACGGTGTGGGCTGTGCTTTAATCTCTTTGTTGATGATGGCATTGAATTCTGAAATGAGCATTTTATTCTGCTCTTCTTTTAATGCCAGCAATTCTTGGTTTATGGCGTTCAAAACAGAAAGCGGAGTGCTGTTTTTGTAAAACGCTTTTAAAAATTTTAGATGGAAAACAGCCTGTTTTGAATCGTTAAAAGACGATGCGATTTGCGGTTGAATCTGCTTTATGGTTGAGGCAACATGTTCAGAAACCCGTTTGGGGTACAGCGTTTTTGTTTCAAGGTCTTCTTGCCATTTGGCTGTAAAATTAACATTGAAATCGTGGTTGGCCAGTTTTTGAAAGTGTTTTGGCAAGTACCCTCCGGAAAAATCTGCAAATTCCAATCCGGCTTTTTCAATGATAGTTAATATACTTTTTGCAATCTCCGAGATGGAAGATTCGGTTTCAGAAATGTCTTTTTTTAATTGCGATTTCAGCAAACTAAAATCTGCCAATGTTTTGTCTTTTAGTGTTTCTAAAAACGGAATATCGTTTTCGTTCACCAAAAGCTTGGCCATTTTATTGAAATCGATAGCAACGTCCCAGCTTTTATCGTCATCGGCTTTTTCAATGGCAAAATCTACCAAAACCTGGGTCAAGGCATCGTTTGTTCCTGCCTTTGCAATCAAGCTATCCACCGCTTCGTTTAAAAGTGCCTCTTGGTCCAATTCTACTTCAAAATTTAACGGCAATTTGAGGTCGTGGGCAAAAGTGCGGATAATTTTATGGGTAAACCCATCAATGGTCGAAATATCAAAAGCGGCATAATTGTGTAGAATGGTATGGAGCAATTTCCCCGATTTTTCGTGAAGCTGTTCTGCGGGCATTTCCAATTCTTCGCAAATTGACCGGAACATACTGTGGTTTGCCGTTAAAATTTCACTTTCCGAAAATATTTTTAGGGTATCCACAATACGCTCTTTCATTTCGGCCACCGCTTTATTGGTAAAGGTTATGGCTAAAATGCGCCGAAACTCAAACGGGCTTTGGGAACGGAATAAAATCTTTAAATATTCTTTAACAAGCGTGTAAGTTTTGCCACTTCCGGCAGAAGCATTATATATAGAAAACGGAGATTTTTCAAGCATTTTTACTTTATTTCTTTACAAGATAAAAACAAACAATCATTCCATAACAATTTATTATTTTTTATATTTTTTATTGCCCCGTATTATGCCTAAATTTGGATTAGATAAATTTTTAACATTAAAACAAAACAATTATGGCTTTCGAATTACCGAAATTAGGATACGATTATGATGCTTTAGAACCGCACATTGATGCGCGTACCATGGAAATACACCATAACAAGCACCACCAAGGATATACAAACAACTTGAACGCAGCTATTGAAGGTACCGATTTAGATGGAAAATCTATTGAAGATATTTTAGAAAATCTTGATATGAACAATGGTGCCGTAAGAAACAATGGCGGCGGATTTTACAACCACTCGTTGTTTTGGGACGTATTGAACCCTAACGACAGAGGCTACCTTTCTGGAGAGTTGAAAGACGCTATTGAAGCTGCTTACGGCTCAAAAGAAGCTTTTATTGAAGCGTTCAGCAAAGCAGCGGCTACCCGTTTTGGCTCTGGTTGGGCTTGGCTTTGCGTACACAAAGGTGGCAAGGTTGAAGTTTGCTCTTCTCCAAACCAAGATAACCCATTAATGCCAGGTGTTGGCTGTGGTGGTACTCCAATTTTAGGATTGGATGTTTGGGAGCACGCT
>CAZZDI010000111.1:0-8664 GCA_964653155.1 uncultured Flavobacteriaceae bacterium
GCGCCTCTTTCCACACGTATTTGACCATTGTTTTCGGCACTATTGCTATTTTCCTTGTGGGTTTTTTGGTGTCTTCTTTAATGAAACCTATAGCTAAATCTACATAAAATGTCATGCTGGTGAAGGAAGCATCTCATTTGAACTTTTATAGATTTTTCACTAACAATTACATTATGTCAAACTATTCAGATTTAGCTATAATAACGTAAAACCTCAAAAAAAAAGCTCCTAAAGTTTCCTAAAGGAGCTATAAACGTTATCAAATCTTTTAAGATGGTTTATCCATAAAGCGCCTTATAAGTAGCACAAGCACGGTAATCGGCCGACTCTTTATCCATTCCGAAGGACGCCCAAGCGCTTGGCCTGAAAATGTTATCTTCCGGCACATTGTGCATATTTACAGGAATACGCAACATGGACGCCAAAGTGATTAAATCGGCGCCAATATGCCCGTAGGTAAACGCCCCATGGTTGGCACCCCAGTTGGCCATAACGCTATATACATCTTTAAACGGCCCATTGCCCGTTAAATTAGGCACAAACCAAGTAGTTGGCCACGTAGGGTCGGTACGTTCGTTGAGTATTTTAAATACATTGTCCGGTAATTCGATGGTTTTTCCCTCGGCGATTTGTAAAACCGGCCCTATCCCTTTAACAATATTAATACGGCACATGGTAACGGGCATGCCACCTTTGGTTTTAAAGGTTGAAGAATAACCACCGCCTCTAAAATATTCCAATTTTCCAGGCCCCCAAGTAGTGTGTTCCAAGCATTTTTCAACCTCGTTTTCGGTGATGTCCCACCAAGGTTTCATTACGGGTTTTCCATCTATGGTTTGCTGCCCCGTACCATCTAATGCCGAAGCACCGGAGTTGATTAAGTGAATAAATCCGTTAGCGGCATCACCTGTTAAAGTGTGCCCCGTTACGCGTTTTACCGAGTCGGGACTCCAATAGGTACGTACATCACTAAAGATTTGTGCTGCTCCAGTCAATAAATGCCCGAATAACATCGAAATACCGTTGAGACTATCGTTTTCGGTGGCGAGCATAAAAGGTTGACGAATGCCGTTCCAGTCGAAAGACGAAGTTAAAATAGCTTCCATAAAATCGCCATTGGGGAAATAATCGGTCCATTGGCGCTGCCCTTGGAATCCGGCCGAAATCGCATTTTTTCCTTGCGCCTCTTCAGCGTAACCTATTTCCTTTAACTTGGGGTTGCCTATCATTAAATCGCGTCCAATCAAGGCCATTTTCACAACAAATTCCCAGTCTTTATCCAGCTCTTCACGCGTCTTTACCTTTCCAGAAGGGTTGTAATTTTTACCTTCTTTACATTTTGCTTTAGTCCACGCCAAAGCTTTTTCGTATTCGGCTTTATCATAAATTTCCTGTTCTATTCTTCGAATAAATTCCGACATATCGACATTTTCGCAGCGCATGCCCAGATAACTCTCAAAGAAATCGGCATCGATAATAGACCCGGCAATTCCCATAGAAACCGAACCCATCGAGAGATACGATTTACCTTTCATGGTGGCCACAGCCAGCCCTGCTTTTCCAAAAAGCAATAGCTTTTCCTGAACGTCTTCCGGAATACTGGTATCGTCGCTATCCTGAACATCTTTTCCGTAAATACTAAACGCCGGAATCCCTTTTTGGTTATGCCCTGCCAATGCGGCCATTAAATACACGGCTCCTGGGCGTTCCGTGCCATTAAATCCCCAAATGGCTTTGGGCATTGTAGGATCCATATCGATGGTTTCGGTACCGTAACACCAACAAGGTGTAACCGTTAAACTGACACCAACGCCTTCCCTAGAAAACTTGTCGGCCGATGCCGCCGCCTCGGCCACACCACCAATGCAGGTGTCTGAAATTACACATTCAACCGGACTTCCATCGGCGTGGCGTAAATTTTCGGTTAAAAATTTAGCAGCGTTTTTGGCCATGTTCATGGTAGTGTCTTCCAACGATTCGCGAACACCGTCCAGACGGCCATCAATTACGGGACGTATTCCTATTTTAGGCAATGCACCAATTAATGTCTTAAATTTCATTTGTTTAAATTTTTAGTTTAGTACGGCATCCAAACGGTCATTTCGCCATCGGTTCTATTTCCCCAAGAGAAATAGGGCACCAGTTGGATGTCTATTTGCTTTTTATTGTTGTTTAAGGGTTTGTAAAGCGCTTTGTCCCAATTAGTATTTTCGACAAAAGCTTTGGCTTTTATAGCCATAACTTCACGTCCTTTTAAATTGAATTTTTCTGAAATAAAGTTTGAATTGACATCTAAAGCAATATTGTTGATACTTGCTTTTACCGGAAGATCAGCCGTTTCCAAACAATACACAATTGGGCCACGTTTTACGGCCACTTGGTTTTTGGTTTCCTCCACCAACGGATTGGCTTGCATCAACTTCACCGTCATGGGCATATCGATTTCAATAAGGTCGCCTTTTTTCCATTTTCGGTTCAATTCGGCATAACTTCCAGATTCAATTGTTCCGGTAAAAGTTTCTCCATTTATTTTTATGGTTGCACCTTCGCTCCACCCCGGAATTCTTGTATAAATTGAGAATGCCTTCTTTGGTGCTTTTTCTATATTAAGGATTACTTTACCTTCCCACGGATAATTGGTCTGCTGTTCAATTTCTAATTTATCTCCATTTGATGTTTTTGTTTTTAAGTGGTTACTTCCGTAAAGGTTAACGTGTAAACCGTCTTCTGAAATATTGTAGGCATAATTGTTAACCTGTGCCAAGGTTCGGGTAACGTTCGGCGCACAGCAGTTGGACCATGCGATGTAACCTTCACGCTCATGCCCCCAACGCTGTTCGAAAGGCAAATCGTCTGAAACATTTAACGGATTATTATAGCAAAACTCAGTACCTTTTAAGCTTACGCCCGAAAGTACGCTGTTGTAAAATGCCAGTTCCATGACATCGGTATATTTGGCATCGCCAGTAAGTTGTAGCATACGCCAGTTCCACAATACATTCCCAATATTGGCACAGGTTTCGGTGTGTGCGGTAGCGTTTGGCAATTGATACGGACGCCCGTAAGCCTGGTGTGTTTTTTGAACAATGGATGGGTCGTAAACCGTACCATCGGGCGACACGCCATCGTACAGTGCCCCACAGCCGCCGGTAATGTACATTTTACGGTACACAACGTCTTCCCAAATTAATTTTAGGTTTTCCATGAGTTTTTCCTCACCTGTTTCGGCATATAAATCGGCTATACCAGCGTATAAATAATTGGCTCTAACCGCATGCCCCATGGCTGTGGTTTGCTCCCTAAACGGAATGCGATCTTGGTTATCATCGGTGCCATCATTTGTGGTACCACGGATATCGATAAGGTTATTGGCCAACTCTAAATATCGTGGATCTTTTAAAGTGCGATACATTTCTACAATGCCCATGTAGTGTGATGGACAAATAGCGTTTCGTGCCAATTCGGGCGAAGCTTTTTTGTAGAAATCGTATAAAAATTCGGCCACGCCTTTGGCGACTTCCATGAAATTGGTTTTTCCTGTAGCTCGATGGTGCACACAAGCTGCCGTCATTAAATGCCCCATGTTATATTTTTCGAAACCCAATTGTTTTTTAAGTTCTTCTGGGCCCAATGTGCCCCAACGCTCTTCAATTAAAACAGGGGTATTGATGTACCCATCGGCACGTTGTGCTTTTTTGAACATGGCAATGGCTTCGTCCATTTGTTTATCCAATTCTGGATTTTTGGTAATGGCATAGGCCGAAGCTAAACCTTCCATTATTTTATAGAAATCGCCATCGTGGAACGAGGGGCCAGCATGCTTGCCTTTTTCCAAACCTGCAGCTATTTTAAAATTGGCATAAGCGTGGCTCACGCTATCGTTATGATAGAGTTCCCACATGTATGGCAGAGTGTTTTGGGTTTCTACATCAAACTGTTCTTTCCAGAAACCATCGGTCCAAACCACATCCTGTAAATCGAGGCTTTTAAGTTTGGCGTGTGGACTATCTGAATTAGCCGTAAGCCCTTTGTTTTGGGCAAATGCCATAACGCCAAAGAGGCATAAAATTGCAATTAGGATTTTGTTTTTCATGTGTTTATATTTTTAATGCGTTTAGTTTTATTTTTGGTTGGCCCCAGAAACGATACTTCGCTTCGACTTTGTTCAGCGACCACAATTGCGTTAAGTGTGGCAATTCAATAGTCGTTCAATTATTTTACAAAAAGATTTATTAGTCTTGACATTTCATCTCCGTCGGCATCTTTTACTGAAATTTTAAAAGATGCAAAGCCTTTTGCTTTTGGATTAATTTTTATTTGATTGTTTTCAATGATTGCTGATGTATTTTGAGATTCAGAAATGGTATAAACAGGGTTGTTCTCGAAACCTTTAAAAAAGTCAGAAATAGTTAGCTCTAAGGTTTCTTCTTCTGTAATAAAATAATGCGGTTGTGCCAACCAATTTAAATAATCTTCTAGTTGCGTAAAGCCGTCTTTGTCATCATCTTTATTGGCATCTGAGAAATCGCCAACTTCTGAATTCACATTAAACCCTTTGGCTGCTTCCCACCAATTTGGTAATCCGTCGTGGTCTGTATCCCAATCTTTTGGTCTGGTTTCACTTGCATAATTTGGGAAACCTCCCGAATCGGCCTCGGTATCAATCATTCCGGGAAGCTTGCTTTTTTTACCTTTTCGGGAATGGGTTCCTTTTAAGGTTTCATCGATTATTCTTTTATCGTGCTCGTCCAATGTTGGTTGGTTCGCTCCGACATCTGAAAGCACATTCTTGTACGCTCCAAAAGCCGATTGGGTTTCTACAAACGATTCAAAAAATGGTTCGTCAACAAAGGTTTCATAATTAACAATTTCGTTATTTTTAATTTTGGAACGTCTTCCCTTTTCTTGTGTATCGACATCAAAATATCCGGGCATCACATTACCTTCAAAAAAGTAACGCTGACTTCCTTTTCCAACCCCTTCATGGTCTGCAGTAAGTGCCACAAAAATATCGGAAGCACCTCCAGGTTTATAATAATTATTTACAAAATTGACTTCGTGCGCTCCTCCGTCAGTAGTGCGGTGGCCCCAATTATATACCACGTTGTTTCTAATATCTAATCGACCGGAATAAAACCCATCGCCGTTTAATCCGCCGCCCATGCTCCAATTACGTCCGTAATTATGCGCTAACAAATTATGATGAAAACTACCTATGTCTCCTCCTATAGTTGCGGCATATCCATGCATTTTTCCTTTTTCGTATTTACCATGACCAGCTACATTTAAAGCTTCTGATATTAAAGTGCGCTGTAAAGTAATGTGATGAGCCCCACGAGAACTGAATGATTCATCAATGGTCCAACTGATCGAGCAATGGTCTATAATACTATAATTGGCACCGGTTAAGCCCATTCCATCATAAGTTCTTCCTGCTCCTATTCTTACTCTTACAAAACGCATAATGCCATCGTCTCCTGTTAAACCAACGGGAGCTCTTGTAATGGTAATACCGTCGCCCGGGGCTGTTTGGCCCGCCACGGTAATATACGGATGCCCAATAACCAATCTCGATTTTAACTCGATGTTTCCAGAAACGTTGAACACCACGGTTCTTGGCCCTATATCTTTCGTCACGGCTTCACGGAAACTTCCTGGCCCATCATCGTTCAGGTTGGTCACTTCAACCACTTTTCCACCACGACCACCAATAGCAAAACGTCCGTAACCTTCAGCTCCTGGAAATGCCAATTGTGCTGGTTTGAACGACCATACATTACCTTGGGTTATTTTTCCATTTGCACCTTCGGCATCCACACGCCAGTAATACGTGTTCATGCTGTACAAATCGTTTACTGAAAATTGTTTTTCTGCTTGTTTCCCTTGATAGACATCACTTGAAACATCAGCATTTTTTATCATCTCCTTATCCGTTCCAAAATAAACGTGATATGCAGAAGTTCCTTCTGGCGATTCCCATGTTAAATTTAATTGATCATCAACCTCTACATGTTCATCTGCTTGCTCTGGAAACGGTGAATGTGCTTGCTTTTTTAAATCGGGTGTATCGATTTCAAATCCATTGATGACAAATTCTGAAATATCAAATCCTGATTCTCCTTCAAAACGAAGCACGACATCTTTATTTGCTTCAGCTTTAAACGTTAAATAAGCCGTGGCCGCATCAACTTTTGAAAAGGCTCTGTTGCTTTGATTTAAAGTTTGAACCAATTCATCATTCAAATAAATTTTAATAGGAGTCACGGTTCGCCCTCTTAAATTACTGAAGGTATTATGAAACGTCTGTAACGAATGCTCGCCCGCTTTCAATCCGCTAATGGTAAACGCCACAGGTGTTTTACTCACCAAACCATCGCTCACCAATTGTGCGTAATGTGGAGCACTCATCCCGATTTTTACCCAACTGGAATTTAAATTTCCTTTTAGTTTTATAGTAACATCATCAAACGTATTTTCTGTTTCTTCACTTTCGTTAATCACCCAAGGTTGATACAATGGGTCGTGAACTTCGGATAAACGTCTTCCAGCAAAATCAAAATCGACTTTTACGGTTTGTTTTTCTACTTTTTTAGTGCTTTGACATTGCACATTTACTAGTGTTGCTGTTGATAAAAACAAACAGCTTAAGGTGTGCTTAATTCGTCTCATTTAAATTTATTTTATCGTTTAACGAATATTCTAACAAGTTTAGAACATCCTTTTTTCTATGTTCTGGGGTGACTTTTAGAGTCTTTATTTCTCCTTTTTCCAATTTCACTTCAACTGTGGTGTTGTGCTTGGCATGTAATTTAAAATGTACATCCCAATGTTTTGGCCATGCAGGAAACAATAATAATTTTCCGTCCACCTCTTGTAATAGCATCTCTTGCATGCCTATCATTCCCGAACCACCCCAATTATGGTCAGGCACCCAATCAAACCCTGGTCCCCAAAAGGCAGGAAAACGCCTTTCGGAATTCGCCATTTTTAATAAGGTGTATTTTGCTGCTTCATCGGTCAATCCTAATCTGGCTGCCATGATATTGTCTTGTTTCCAACCCACATGACTTCGGAATTTTAGTAAATCTGCATCTAGAAAATAAGTATTTTGAGCCACTTGCAAATCTGGTTTGCCCAAACCATATAATTTCCACGGATACACAGGATACAACTGAGCTGCTTCGGTATTATTGATGCGCTCCCAAGATTTGGCAGGCGATAATACTTTTTGATTGTTGATTTCCCTAAAACTTAATGGCGGAATGCGCTTTTGAAACGCTTTCAAATAGTCTACTTCCTCAGCAGTCAAATCGTTTGAAGATACTTGTAATAATTTTTCACTAATCACTTTTAATGCTGAAATGGTACTGTTAGCATTGTAGGCCATTTTATAAGTTTCTACCGCCGAACCTGGATATAGTACCAAATGCCCGTTGGCATCCAAAGCTTTTCGTCCACGCTTTTTTGCTAAATATTGATAATGTTCGTCAAAAAAACGTAAACAACTCAAGATAAAACCGTTGTACTTTTTCACATCAACATTAGCGTATTCCTGTTGTTCCAACATCATTTTACAAAACTCGAAAACGGTATCCCATTGGTGTTCCAACCATGCGTTGTACTGCATGCCTGGGTCGTAATCTTTAGGACGTTTCCAATCGTATTCGGCGGGATTAGGTAAAGCAAAATTTTCCAATTGCTCGGTAAATGCTGCACCCTTATGATTCCAATAGACTTGGCTGCGCAACTCCGCATTTTTTTGAAGCGTTAAGTAATAATCCAATTGTGATGGCAACATATCAAAATCGCCACTTTTAAACATGGGGAAATAGACCAAACGCTGATTTTGTTGTGTCATGGTTCCACCGCCCCAATTTCTAAAATCAGGAGTGAATTTATGGTCTTCTTTGGTGTACACAGGGTCGACCGTAAACAAACCACCATTGAATTTTGTTGGGTATTTTCCGTAGGCATTTGCTCCCAACATATAACGGAACAATTGATAGTTTTGCCCAATTTGATTCACTGAATCGTTTTCGGCTTTGGTATAAATAAAACTGCGTTTCCAAAAATTATTCCACCACGCTTTTGTGTTTTTTTCTTGGGGTTTATATGATACTGTCAAGTTTTTTAGTTCCTTTTTCCAAACATCAATAGTTTCATTTTGAACCGTATGCAAATACACTTTTAATTGATGTGTTTTACTCGGTTTTTTACTCTTTAAACTAAAACCTTTGAAATCGGTATCTTGATAGATATCTTGATAAGTTCCTGCCGAAATCATGTTTTTTCCTTGCATCACACCTCCATAAGTGAGATGTTTTAACGGATTCATCATCTGGTCTTTTACCGATTCCATTTGTTGTTGTTTTACCACAACATCAAACACCGTATGCTCTCGATTTTTATGATAAAATTGAACTGCATTTTCGTTGAAATTGATAGAATCTTGATAAGTAATAATATCACCTTGCGGCGCCCATTTATAAGAATTCGCATTATTGGCTCGCCCTTCTACTTTTCGGTTTTTATATCGCCAGCTTTCGTACGACGCTTTTAGTTCCAAAGCCTGTTTACTTTTTACATCGATATGAATGACAGGATGAAAAACATCCACCCATAATTTCACCTCCGTATCATTTTGAGATACTAAAATATAGCCAT
>CAZZDI010000112.1:0-8660 GCA_964653155.1 uncultured Flavobacteriaceae bacterium
GTAGAGCCATCATTAACAACAATAATTTCAAAATCCTGAAATGTTTGATTGAAAACACTTTTAAGCGTGTCTTCAATATATTCTTCTTTATTGTACAGAGGAATTACAACTGAAAAAAATGGAGTGGCTTTCATGGCTTTAATTCAAGATCTTTATAGCATATGTATAAAACCTTGTAAGTTTGGAGTAAATATATATTTGGATTTGGTCCAGATAATTGTTTCTTCATTTTAAGGCTAAACGTTTTGTATAACCAATTCATAAGGTAATTTAGTTTGAGTTTTTTCAGCCTTTCAAATATTGAAAGAAGTGTGTTGTCATGTTTGGCAATTTTTCCATTATTGAAGCCCCACAAAAGGGTGTTTATGGCAGTTTCGGTTTTTTTTAAAAATATTTCGTTCTTTTCAAGTCCAAGATGATAGGCTGGGTTGTTTATATGTAATATTTTAGTGTTGTTTTGTTTTAGTAAAGAAGCGAAAATATTATCTAAACCATAGCTTTTCTTGGTGATTTGTAAGTGTATTTTGCTGAATGTTGTTTTTTTAATTAGAAAATTTGCTGAAATAATTATTTGATAAGGTTTTCGGTTTCTTACCGCTGCGTCAACTTCTTCAAATTTTTTTCCATATTTCCATCGGAGCCTTATTTGTTTTTCGGGAATGTCTTTTAGGTATGCGAAACCACCAAAATAGGCATCGTGTTCAGATAAAATGGCTTCCATGTAATGTTTTATAAACCTATTTGATTTCGGTAAAACATCGGCATCTAAAAACAACAGCCATGGGTATGAAGCGGATTCTGATAAGCGTTGTCTGGCGCCTACTCGCCCTAAATTTTTTTCTGATGTGATGAGTTTTGCATGTTTGGTCGATTCAATACAATTTCTGTTTGTTGAAACGTGCTTGGTCGAATGGTCATCAAAACATATAATTTCAAATGAAATGCTTGCTTCAGTTGCTTGTTTGTATATATTTTTGACTAAATCAGAAATATTATAATTATATACCGGTATTAAAATGGAGAGCATTATTTAGAAGCTATTAAAACAGTTTCAGGAGAAATATAACCAAAAAATGAATCAGATTCTTGTTTGGGGAAATGTTTTTCTGAAACTTTGAACCCAGTGGCTTCTAGCCTGTTTGCCAACCCCTTAACCGAGTAAATCCTTACATGGTCATTTTGTCCAAAATGTTTCTCCCTGGCTTCAGGGGTTTTTATGGTGTCATCTTCATAAATATCGCCATCTTTAAAAGGTGTTTGTATGTAAATGCTGCCGTTTGGTTTTAAAACCCGATAAAGCTCTTTCATGGCCAAACTGTCTTTTTCAATATGCTCTAAAATATGGTAGCAAATGATAACGTCAAATTTGTCATCGGGTTGGTCAATGTTGGTTATATCGAATTTGTAGTTGGCTAAAAATTCATTTTCGAAATCGGTACTGTGGTAATTAATGTTAGAATCTTTTTTTAGTGTTCTGTACAAGCTTCTCGAAGGTGAAAAATGAAGCCAATTCCCAGTTTTGTCCTGTTGGCTTAACAGATGCCAAAGTCTTCGGTTTCTTGATAAACTGCCGCACGACGGACACATTAAATCTCCGTTTTTTAAATTTATAAACCGACTTAATTTTTGGGAACAAATATTGCATTGGTGCTTGTTGCCCAAATAAAATAATCTATAGATTTTACGAAAAAAAAGTTCGTTTTTGAACAAGAACGTTTTGGGGATGAAAGCTTTTAGGGCTTTTTTTATTGAACTGTACATAATTTAAGCCTTACGTTGCACCACCTCATAAACCTGATTGTCGTCGCATTTTAAGGTTTTACTGGGGTATTTTAAAAGCAGGGCGTAATCGTGGGTAGCCATAAGAATGGTATTGCCGTTTTTGTTTATTTCCTGGAGCACTTCCATCACTTCCACACTGGTTTGGGGGTCGAGGTTTCCGGTGGGCTCATCGGCCAAAATAAGTTCGGGGTCGTTTAGCAAAGCCCGTGCGATGGCCACACGTTGTTGCTCACCGCCAGAAAGCTCGTGCGGAAACTTAAAGCCCTTGGTTTTCATGCCCACTTTGGTGAGGACTTCCTCTATTCGGGTATTCATTTTGTCTTTGTCTTTCCAGCCGGTGGCTTTCAAAACAAATAATAAATTGCCGTTTATGGTTCTGTCGGTGAGTAATTTAAAATCTTGGAATACTACGCCCAATTTCCGACGTAAAAAAGGGATGTCTTTTTCTTTTAAACCATTCAGTTTAAAATCAACAATATGGCCTTCGCCTTCGGTTAAAGGCAAATCACCGTAAAGGGTTTTCATAAAGCTACTTTTTCCGGTGCCGGTCTTTCCAATTAAATACACAAAATCGCCTTTGTTGACTTCAACATTCACGTTGGAGAGTACTAAACTGTCACCTTGATAAATAGAAGCGTCTTTTAATTGTAAAATCGGGTTTGGCATGAATTTAATTGGTTTTGTACTGTAAAAGTATTATTAATTAACAATATAAAAAGGTGGTTTAGTATCTATTTTAAAATTTAATTAGTCCGGTTAGGTTTATAAACACCAAAAACGAAATCGCTTTTATGGTTTTGAAGGTATTTATCTTCAAAATCAAATAATTTATTTAAAACGTTTTCCGTTTCTTCGGTGCTGTCTAAAAAATGATGGGCAATATCTTTTAAAACTAATGTGAGTATATTACCGCCATAGCCAGATTCGTATACCGTTTCAAAGTTTTTATGGATAACAGGAATTATGTTTGCAGAGTCGATACATTCAGACGGGTCGGATAAAATCATTCTTAAAACCCCCGATCCATAGATTTTGTTTTTGTGTATGCTTAGTTTGTAGCGTTTTTTGAACTTTTTAGGAATTAGATTAAGAGCTTGGTTGGCATTCTTTATTTGGTGTTTTGGGTATTGAAGCCTTGATGGGCCAACGTATTCGTCAATAATTAAAAGGCCATCGTCTTTTAATATCTTTTTCACCTGTTCTTCTATTAGTGATTTAACATCTTTAAAGTGGTGTAGGGAAGCCCTAAAGTATACAATATCAAATTGTTTTTCAGGGAGCGAAAAATTATTGGCATCCTGTACTTTAAAATGGATTTTTTTTAGGTTTTTGCTTTTAGCTATTTTGTGAGCTTTATTCAATCGTTTTTCTGCAATATCAGTACAGAGAATATGTTCAAAATTTTTGTGTTCGGCAAATTGAAGTTCTGTTGTGCAGTTTCCACTTCCTAGTGATAGCATATTTAGTTTTTCCCGATTTTTTAAAAATGAGTCAATAGTAAATTGCACTGTGCCAATATTCTTGTTGCCACTAATCATAATGTTCCACCGCTCTTGCACTTTAGGGATGATCCACCAATTTGAAGATTGTATGTCTAGATGATTAAAGGCTGTTTTAGCTCGTTCAATTTCATTTAATCTAAATTTAGAAGATATAAAACCAGTTCCTCTTTGGCGAAGTTTTGTATAAGTTTCTATAAAATCATCAAATGTGATAAGTCGATACATAGAGTTAAAACTGAAGATATTAAAACGCGTAAAAATATCACTAAAAAGTTAAACCTTAAAGCTAACGCCCAAAAGTTTGGTTTATTCTTTTTTCAAGGAAAAATAATTAATGCATGTTTTTATAATTATGGCACGATTATTTCGTTATAGAGATGATATTGATTTATCTTTGGTTCAACCTAAAAACATTCCGTTAATGACTAAAAAAAGCATCCTGTTGTGCCTAGCGATATTGAGTTTTAGTTTTCATATCATAGCGCAGCAATCGGCCGTTTATACCAGTAATTTGGTCGAATACCAAAAGGCGCTGTCGCTTTACAACAATCAACAATACCAAGCCGCACAAACCCTGTTTAAGGACGTCAAGGAAACCACAAAGGAACACACTTTGGAATCCGATTGCGCCTATTACATCGCCAATTGTGCGGTGCGATTAAACCAACAAAATGCCGACCAATTGGTGGAAGATTTTGTGGAAGAATACCCAACGAGCACCAAAAAAAACACCGCTTATGTTGATGTGGCCGATTATTATTTTGCCAACGGAAAATACGCCTATGCCAGAAAATGGTACGATAAAGTGGATGAAAACGGATTGGCACGAAAAGAAAAGGAAAAATTCTATTTCAATAACGGTTACACGGCATTTACGACCAAGCAATATAAGGATGCCAAGAAGTATTTAAGTAGGGTGGAAAGCTCGCAGGAGTACGGTTCGCAAGCTAAATATTACATTGGTTATATGGCCTATGAAGGTGATGATTACGAGCAGGCCAACACTTATTTTGATCAAGTGGGAAATCAAGAGCGTTACAAGGAAAAACTGTCGTACTATCAGGCCGATTTAAATTTTAAACTCGGCAATTTTGAAAAAGCCATTCAACTGGCCAAAGAACAATTGAGTAAAAGTGATGCCAATGAGGTGTCCGAACTTTCAAAAATTATTGGTGAAAGCTACTTCAATTTAGAGCAATATGCCGAGGCCATTCCGTATTTAAAGGCGTACAAAGGAAAAAAAGGGCCACGCGACCGAACTGGAAAATGGAACAATACCGATTACTACCAATTGGGTTACGCCTATTACAAACAGAAAGATTACGAAAAAGCGATTTCAGAATTCAATAAAATTATTGGGGGCACCAACAGCATTGCGCAAAATGCCTACTACCATTTGGGCGAAAGTTATGTGCATTTAGGCAAAAAACAAGAAGCTTTAAATGCCTTTAGAAATGCCTCTCAAATGGATTTCGATTTGAAAATCCAGGAAGATGCCTGGCTCAATTACGCCAAAATAAGCTACGAAATTGGTAACCCTTACCAACCGGCACCACAGGTTTTGGCTGCTTATTTGGAAAAATACCCCAATACGGCTTACAAAGAAGAAGTAGAAACCTTGTTGATTGATTCGTATATCACTTCAAAAAACTACAAAGAAGCTTTAGAATTGCTGAAAGGCAAAAGAAGTTTTGAAAATAAAGTCGCCTACCAAAAAGTAGCGTTTTACAGAGGATTGGAACTTTATAATGAAGGTCAGTTTTTAGAAGCGGAAAGGCTTTTTGACGAATCGTTGAGCGAACAGCAAGATGCCGTTTATACGTCGCGGGCTACATTTTGGAAAGCTGAAACCGACTATAATTTGGGCGATTTTGATGAGGCTTTAGTTGGTTTTAAACAGTTCAAGCAGCAAGGAGAATCCACCACAGTGCCAGAATACAAAAATGTAGATTATAACTTGGCCTACACTTATTTCAAATTAAAAAACTACGGAAAGGCTATCGACCATTTTAAGCAATACATCGCTGCCAGAAACGGTGATAAGGTGAGGCTGAATGATGCCTATTTGCGTTTGGGAGATACTTATTTTGTGTCGAGCGAATACCAAAATGCGGTTTCAGCTTATCAGGACGCCATTCAACTGAATGAAATTGATACCGATTATCCGGCGTTTCAAAAGGCCATTAGCGTGGGGTATGCGGGACAATCATCAAAAAAAATACAGGAATTGGAGCAATTCATTTCGAAATATCCCAATTCAAAATTACGGGATGATGCTTTGTATGAGTTGGGTAATTCTTACGTAAAAGCCAACGACACCCAAAAAGCGATGCGCGCGTACAACCAATTGGCGAGCGAATACCGTATGAGTTCGTTTGTGCCGAAAGCCCTGTTGCGCCAAGGGTTGGTGTATTATAATGGCGGCGAAAACGAACAGGCTTTAACCAAATTCAAAAAGGTGGCGGGCGATTATGCAGGTTCGCCCGAAGCCGAGCAGGCCGTTTCAACCGCACGGTTGATTTACATTGATTTGGGCCGGGTGGACGATTATGCCGCTTGGGTAAAAACTTTGGACTATGTTGAGGTGACCGATAAAGATTTGGACGATGCCACTTACGAGGCGGCCGAAAAGCAGTATTTGGATAACAATACCGATAAGGCTATTTCTCAATTTAATGGGTATTTAAATCAATTCCCCAACGGTCTGCACGCCCAAAACGCTCATTTTTATGTGGCGCAATTGTACTACAAAAAAGGTTTGGTTGAAAACGCCGCGCCGCATTACCAATATATTGTCGAGGCACCGCAAAGCGAATACACCGAGGAGGCACTTACACGATTATCACAATTTCATTTGGAAAAGAAAAATTGGAACCAAGCCATGCCACTGCTGCAACGATTGGAGCAAGAGGCTAATTTTCCGCAGAATGTCACTTTTGCGCAATCAAATATGATGAAGGCACATTACCAATTGGAAAATTATGCCCAAGCGGTAACGTATGCCGAAAAAGTGTTGGGCAGTTCAACAATCGACAATAAAATAAAGGCCGATGCCCATATCATTATCGCGCGTTCGGCCATGAAAACAGGTAACGAAAGTAAGGCCAAATCGGCCTATGCTCAAGTTGAAAAAGTAGCCACGGGCGAAACGGCTGCCGAAGCGCTGTATTTCAACGCCTATTTTAAAAATAAGGAGGGCCGTTTTGAAGCTTCCAATAATACGGTGCAAAAATTGGCCAAAGATTTTTCAGGTTATAAATATTACAGTGCCAAAGGTTTGGTGTTGATGGCAAAGAATTTTTATGCGCTCAACGATGCGTTTCAGGCTACATACATTTTAGAAAGTGTGATTCAGAATTTTGCCGAGTTCGACGATGTGGTCAGCGAGGCCAAAGCCGAATTAAGCAAAATTAAAACGGAAGAAGCCAAAACCAATTCATCCGTTCAAACTGAAGAGTAATTTGTGAAGCTGGAAGTTGGAAGCACGAAGTTTGAAGCTTGTCATGCTGAGCGCAGTCGAAGCATCTCTTTTTAGGGCTATTAATAGAAGTTAAATATAAGATATACAAAGTTAGAAGTTTGAAAACTCAAAGTTGGAATTTAGACTTTGAAATTTGAAATTAAATAAACAAAACATGCAAAAGCAAACCCAATATATCATCACCGCCATTTTTTTACTGAATGTGGTTGTCGCATTTTCACAAAGGAAATCAACCGACACCTTAGATACCGGTGTTATCGACGTGGTTAAACCCTACACGCCCAGCATTTCGGATGCCTTTAAGGTGAAGGAAGCACCGTCGTTGGACGATGAAACCACCGAAACCAAAAAAGAAGTGAAATACAATATTTTTTCCTTCCCGGTAGCCTCAACGTTTACGCCCGCCAAGGGAAAAGCCGCTGTGGTTGAAAAAGCCAAACCCGTAAAATTGTTCGATAATTACGCTACTTTGGGCATGGGCAGTTATACCACTATTTTGGGCGAAGTGTATTTAAACCATGCCATAAGCCGTAACGAAACGGTGGGCGGTTATGTAAGCCACCACTCGTCTGGCGGCGATATTGAAGGCGTTCAGTTTGATGATAACTTTTCAAACTCCAAACTCAACGTAAACTACTCTAGCCAAATGCGCGATTTGTCGTGGAATGCCGAAGTAGGGGCGCAGCACCAAATGTACAATTGGTACGGGGTGCCACAGTCGCAAATCGTACAAGCGCAGGCCAATAATATTGATGTGGGGCATTCGTTTTTCGATGTGCATTTAGGAGGCGACGTATCATTTGAAGATACTTACATCAACTCCGGAAGTTTCCTTTTTAGGCGTTTTAGCGATAATCAAGGTTCGGGGGAAAACCGGTTGGTGCTAAAAGGAAAAGTGGATGTGCCGATTAATTACGAAGAGATTTCAACCGAATTAAAAATTGATTATTTAGGCGGCGAATTCGATAGAAGTTATATGATAGATGAACCTTTGGAATACGGGAATTTCACCATCAACCTGGCGCCCACCTACCAACTTAAACAGGACGATTTAACCTTAAATTTAGGGGTGTCTTTGGCCTATTTAAACGATCGGCCGTCCGGCGAAAGCAAATTTTACGTCTATCCCAACATTACCGCTTCGTACCGTTTGGTGAACGATGTGCTGATTGCTTACGGGGGGATTCAGGGCGATTTAATCCAAAATTCATATCACGGATTTGCCAATGAAAATCCGTTTGTATCGCCCACTTTATTCATTATGCCCACCGACCAATTATATAATGCCTACGTGGGGTTGAAAGGAAAGTTGTCCAGCAATATGAGCTATAATTTCAGCGGAAAATATATTTCCGACAGGAATAAAGCGCTGTACAGAACGAATGTGGTTAAGGATGTTTTGGCTGAAAATGATTACGACTACGGAAATGCTTTCGGAATTGTTTATGATAATGTAGATACTTTTGGGGTTTCGGGTGAAATTAATGCCGATGTAAACCGAAATTTCAAATTAGGATTAAAGGCTGAATATTTTGCCTATGATACCGATAGTGAAGCCGAAGCTTGGAACTTGCCCGATTTTAAAGGGGCGTTGTTTGTCGATTACCAAATTGACGACAACTGGTTTGCCGGGGCTAATTTATTTTACATTGGCGAGCGCAAGGATATTTTGGAAATGGAAGGTTCGTTAACCCCAACAACTACTGAAATTACAGTTTTAGACAGCTATTTTGACGCCAATGCCCATGTGGGTTACCACATTAACGAGCAATTTTCCATTTTTGGAAAAGTGAACAACATCGCCGACAAAGCCTACCAAAAGTGGCAAAATTTCCCGGTGCAGAGCATCCAATTTTTAGCAGGAGCTACTTATAAGTTTGATTTTTAAATTCCCG
>CAZZDI010000113.1:0-8615 GCA_964653155.1 uncultured Flavobacteriaceae bacterium
TCTTTATCACTTCTTATAAAACCGCGCATACCCCCGATAGGAAAAGAAGCCCAGAATAGCCACCAAAATACAGGCTATAACGATAAATTTAACACTAACGATTTGGTCGCCACTGGCATAACTGTGCAATCCGGCCAAATAGAAGTTCACCCCAAAATAAGTCATAATAATACTGGCAAAGGCTACAATAGACATTAAATTGTACAACCAACGGCCGCGCAAGCCCGGTACCAAGCGCGCATGGATTACAAAGGCGTACACCATAATACTGATGAGTGCCCAGGTTTCCTTGGGATCCCAGCCCCAGTAGCGGCCCCAGCTTTCGTTGGCCCACATACCGCCCAAAAAGTTCCCGATGGTGAGCATCACCAAACCAACGGTAAGCGCCATTTCGTTAATAATGGTGAGTTCCTTTATGTTCAGATCCATTTTCTTTTTATTGGATTTGTTGGTAAAAATCATTAAAAACAACGTTACCACGCCCAATATCATACCTAAGGTAAATGGCCCGTAACTACCAACAATTACCGCCACATGGATCATGAGCCAATAACTATTCAATACGGGCTGCAAATTGGCAATGGCGGGATCCATCCAGTTCCAATGGGCAATCATTAAGATCATGGACGTAACAAATGCCGTTGATGCGAAGGTTAGATCACTTTTTCTGCCGAAGGCCAGCCCAAAAAACATGGTCGCCCACGCTACGTAGATCATCGATTCGTAAGCATCACTCCACGGCGCGTGCCCCGAAATGTACCAGCGCGCTATAAGCCCGGCGGTATGGAGCACAAACAAGCCAAAAATAATAACCTTAAATACGTTTATTGAAATATTTAGCGGCTTGCTGTTGTCTTTAAAAATCTGGACAATCAACAAAACGAACATTAAAAAACCGGCGTACAAGTACCAACTGAACAGTTTTTTAAAAATATCGTATTTGTTGTAAAGTATTTCGGTATTGATTTTTTTATCGCTGAGCATCACTTCGCTTCCGTAGCGGTGCTGTGTTTTTTTGAAGGCTTCCAGTAGCTTTTCGGCTTCTGAAAAATCGCCCGTTTGTTTCGCTTGGTTAACGGTAAACAAGTAGGTTTTGAAACCGTTTTTAACAAAATTGCCATAAAGCGAATCTTGTATTATGGAAGGATTTTTTTGGTAATCGTAATTTGAGATCCATTTATTGTTATCATCTTCCGGAACGGGAAAAATCTTAAGCGACATGCCCTCAATGGTATTGTACAGCAAACTTACTTTTTGGTCGGTTTCCTTAAATTCCTTCTGAAACCCGTTGGGTACTTGCGCTTTGTAGGCTTCCTCTAAAAACGGGGCCAACCTGTACTCGCCTCTTTCAGTGAAAAAATCGGCCAGCGATGCATAATTTTCAGATTTTGGAATATTAATCAACGAACGGATAGAATCGCCTTTTTTGGGCTTTAAATAAATAATGGGCACATTGTACCACAGCATGGGGCTTTCCTGTATGGACAGAAATACCTGGTTGGGATTAAAATCTTCGTAATAATCGTGCTTGCTGAGTTTCCGCACCATTTCTGAGGCGTAAGTGTTCACCGGCATCATTCGTCCGCTTAAATCTTGGATCACCAAATGTCCAAATTTATCGGCGTGCGCCTTGGGGGTTACGTTCGCTTTTAAAATGGAATCGATTTGTGCCTTGGTGGTTTTGGCATGGTTGTGGCCATCGTTTACCGAATGCTCTTGTGCCATTCCGTTAAGTGTAAAACAAAATGCCAATATGGCTAAAGCTCTTGCCTTTTTACTTTTTACTTTTTCTAGTAGTTTTTTCAGTTCGCCAAAACGGGAATGCTTACTGAACAAAATGGCCAACATCCCTAAATAGAGCATAAAATAGCCAATATAAGTAATTAATGTTCCCCAGTAATCGTGATTTACAGAAAGAATGGTGCCTTTTTCGTCGGGATCAAACCCGGATTGAAAGAAGCGATAGCCATCGTGATCTAAGATATTGTTCATATAAATTTTATAGTCGAAATTACCGGTCCGCTCGTCCAGAACAGTTACTTCACTTGAGTATGCCGAGTAACCGCGTTCGGTACCGGGGTAGCGTTCGGCCTCAAAATCGTTTAATTTGACTGAAAATGGCAGCTCCAATATTTTAGAGCCGTATTTAAACGCAAAATCCAATCCGCCAACTTCAATTTGTTTAAATGCGCTATTGGTTCCTTTTCCGCCCAAAAGGCCAATCGTTTTGGATTCGCCGTTGGTAGTTATTCTAAGCACGGCGGCGTCTTCATCGTTTTTTAGAAGTTGTGATTTTTGAACCACATCAAAACGTCCCTTTACCACAGGTTTTGGGAACACCATTTGCATATTGCCAATAACGTAGCGCGAGCGCAAAATAAGAGGCTGCAAACTATCTTTTACCAATTTACCTTGTGCCATGGTGGCCATAGTCATGTACTCGCCTTCAAATGGAGATTTTATGGTAAGCGAATCGCCCTGATAGGTAATGTTTACGGCACCTTCGGTAGGTTTGTTCAGCGCAAAAAGTACGTTGTGCAGGCTACTTACCTCGCCCACCTTTAAAAAGTGGTTGTGCGGCCCGGCCTGGCCGGCTTCTACAATTTTCAGGTATTCCTCTCCATTTTCGTCCGGAATAATATCTTCTTCGGCGCCCACTATAAATTTTTCCAATGTTATGGTAACGGGCTGTTGGTGGTATTGGGTTTCGATCTTGAAATCGTTTTCCATTCTTCCCGAAAAATCTACTTCGCGCTCAATGGGCAACCGTTGTGGCAAACCATCGATCATGTAATCGCCATCAATGTATGTGGTGATATATGTTTTTTGCGACAGGAATGTGTTTTCGGTAGCGCCCTCCCTAATGGCCATCATGCCTTCAAAGCTCACATAGCGTGTAATAAAAGCGCCCACTAAAATTAAAATAAAGGAAACATGCAGAATAAAGGTGGCCCATTTCTCTTTTTTATAGAGCCTGAACCTAAAAATATTGCCCACAAAATTTATAACGAAAAATACCATGATGGTTTCAAACCACCAGGCGTTGTAAATAAGATTTCGGGTGTATGGTGTGGGCGATGTTTCCTGCCCGGCATCGAGAATGGTGCCTATTGCCATGGCGATAGCAAAAACAATGAATAATACGGAGGTAAGCTTGGTTGAAAAGAAAATATTGGCCAGTTTTTTCTGCATAATGAGCACCTTTTTTTGAGGTCGTGCAAATTTAGGCATTTAAGTTTATTTTAGAATGTTAAAGTGTCTTAAAAAAGGCCGTAATGGACGCCTGATATTCAAAACGGAACATATAGAACCATGAAAACGAAAACCTGTGGGGGCTAACAAAAAAAATAGTATGGCCAACGTACAAACCCACAAAGTTATGCAACCATTGGCTGGCAATGGCTACCCCGTTTTAAATTGATTATCTCAAATTTCTGGCTTCAAAAATATTGATGTACATAAAGGTTGCCATTTTTCGGGCGCGGCGTTTGGCATTTTCGGCGGTTTCGCCTTTAAAAAGTTCATCGATGGTTTGCAGCCATAGGTTTAGCCACAAGCCAAAATGTTTTTCTGTAATACTGTGGTTGTTTTGGGCATCTACTTTTATGTGTGCCTCTAAAGGGTTTCCGCGGTATTTATGCTCCAACTTACGCGTCATAAACAAACTGCTTTCCCAAAACGTTGTGAGCAGTTGCAAATGCGAATCCCAATCGTTTATGGCTTTATTGAAAATAGGCCCCAAAACGGCATCTTCCCTAACTTTTCCGTAAAAGGTAGAAACCAATCGAAATAGGTCTTCCCTTGTTTTTATATCGTGTAATTCCATCTACATTAACATCGCAATATTTACTGCGGCCAATATAGCATTAATTATTACAGATACAAGCAATAAATTAAAAACCAACTTATGGCTTAACTGTGCCATAATGGATGCGTTAAACGCCATGGTAACCACCACACATAAGCCCAGTTGAAAATACGGAAACGCATCTGCGGTGGCATTCATCAAAACAAACATGGCGGCAATAGACCCCAAACAGCTTTGAAAAATAATAAACAAAGATGCGTACAGCATGTAATTTTCTTTAAAATCGATTAGTTGTTTTTGATAAAAACTCATCATTAAAGGTTTAAAAGTTACAAAACAAAGTTCTAAAGGCTATCTTTGCTTTTTTATGATTCAAATCATAAAGTCCATGATTTCAACAGTAATTCTCGAAAAATACTCGGCCACGCTAAAACGTTATTCCAAGAACCAAATGATATTTAACGAGTTGGAAACAGCGCATTTTTACTATCAAATTAAATCGGGATCGGTAAAAATGTTCAACCTTACCGAAGACGGCAAAGAGTTTGTTCAGGGCTTTTTCGGTTCGGGAAAATCGTTTGGCGAACCGCCATTGTTCGGTAATTTTCCATATCCGGCCTCGGCGTTATGCCTGGAAGATTCCGAAATCTTTGTTTTATCAAAAACCGCATTTTTCGACCTTTTAAAAACGCACACCAACACGCATTTGGCATTTACAAAAATGATTTGCGACCGCATGCTTTACAAAGCCAAAATTGTGCGCGAAGTTTCAATACACCCGCCCGAACACCGCATATTAACACTACTTAACCATTTAAAAACCGTCTCGGGCAGCACGGGGCTTTTTGAAATAGATTTAACCCGACAACAAATATCGGACCTCACGGGGCTGCGCGTAGAAACCGTGATCCGGGCCATAAAGCAATTGGAAAAATCTGAAAAGTTAATGGTAAAACACCGAAAGGTTTTTATCTAATTATCATTAATTTTGCCTTATGATTAAAGTAACATTGTTGGGTGCCGGCAACGTGGCCACCCATTTATATAAAGGTTTCGGTAAAACCGACAAGGTTTCGGTAGTGCAATGGTTCAACAGAACATTAAACACCATAAACCCGTACAAAAACGATGTTGAGGTTATTGATAACCTGAACGACCTAAAAGAGGCCGATGTTTACATTTTGTCCGTTAGCGATGATGCCATTGCCGAGATTTCAACGCAATTACCCTTTGAAAACAAATTGGTAGTGCATACTTCGGGCTGCGTTAACGTGCACGATCTGGACAAAAAGCACAAACGCGGCGTGCTGTATCCGCTACAAACTTTCAGTAAAAATGCCGAAGTGGATTTTGGCAACGTGCCCATTTGCATTGAAACGATCGATAAAAAAAGCTATCCGCTACTCAAGGAATTGGCGCAGAGCTTGGGCAGCCCCACAAAACGGGTAAACAGCAACCAACGGCAAGTACTGCATTTGGCAGCCGTATTCGTAAACAATTTTACCAACCAACTGTACCGCATTGGCCACGAAATTACCGAAAGTGAAGGCACGGAGTTCGATTTGCTAAAACCGCTTATTTTGGAAACGGCACAAAAGGTGCAGGATATGTCGCCCTACATGGCACAAACCGGACCGGCCAAACGCGGCGACAAAAAAACCATAAACCAACATTTGAAACTTTTAAACAACGAACACCATAAAACCATTTACAAACTTTTAACCACATCGATACAGCATACCCATGGAAGAAAAAAGCTATAAAGAATACCTAGAGCACATTAGCACATTTATTTTTGACGTTGACGGTGTTTTAACCGATGGCTCGGTAACCATTACCACCAACGGCGATATGCTGCGCACCATGAACACCAAAGATGGTTACGCTATGAAAACCGCATTAAACCAAGGTTTCAACATCTGTATTATTTCTGGAGGAACCAACGAAGGGGTACGGGTTAGGTTGAACCATTTGGGCGTAAAGGATGTGTTTTTGGGCTCGGATAACAAAATTGAACAGCTCAATCAATATTTTAGTGAAAGCGGTATAAAATCTGAAAATGCGCTTTACATGGGCGACGATATTCCCGATTTCCCGGTGATGGAAATGGTAGGCCTGCCCTGCTGCCCACAGGATGCCGTTCCGGAAATAAAAGGCATTTCAAAATACATATCGCATAAAAAAGGCGGCAAAGGTGCTGTTCGCGATGTCATTGAGCAAGTGCTTAAAGTACAAGGAAAATGGAACGGCAATTACGGAGCCAAATACGATTAGCACTATTTTGGCAAGAAACAAACGACGACATAGCACTGGGTTTGGCTATATAGGTTTTGGCAACAGCCAAAGTTTATTTAACCAAACGGCCAATAAAAGCTTTTCGGCCTTAAAAGAAAAACTGAACAGCGAAACACATTATAGGCACCAAATACATTTTCTTCATAAAAAGCTAAATAAAGCAGAAAAAGAGGCCATTAAAAACGCGGTACGAAAAGAAGAAAAAATAAATACGCAGAAAACAATTTTGGTATTTATAATCTTGGCCATCCCGGTATTTTTATTAATACGATTTTTAATTATCAAAATGGCCTCAAACTTTTAAATGCTCGCTTTTATTAACCTGGTACGCTGGAAAAATTTGATGATGATTGCCATAACGCAATTGCTCATTAAGTATGCCCTTTTAACGCCATTTGGCGCACAGGCCAGCTTGGGCAGCTTGGGTATTTTTCTTTTAATCCTTGCCTCTATTTGCATTGCCGCCGCAGGAAATGTTATTAATGATATTTACGATATTGAAACCGACCGCATCAACAAAC
Organism: uncultured Flavobacteriaceae bacterium; assembly: GCA_964653155.1. Classification (GTDB taxonomy): domain Bacteria; phylum Bacteroidota; class Bacteroidia; order Flavobacteriales; family Flavobacteriaceae; genus Flavisericum. Next base: position 6,625 of record CAZZDI010000113.1, read on the forward strand.
CCCACCGGGTTATTGTCGGGAAATCCGTTTCAAAAAACACGGCTTTCAGTCTTTTTATTGTGCTGAACGTTATTGGTGTGGGCACAGGCTTTTATTTGTCGCACGCCGTAGGCAAACCGGCTTTTTTTTCGGTTTTCATCATGGTTTCAATGTTACTTTATGTGTATGCTGTTTATTTAAAACGCACTTTACTTATCGGGAATATTATAATTTCCTTTTTAGTGGCCATGAGCCTGATTATTGTGGGGGTTTTTGAATTGCTTCCGGTGCTAACCCCAGAGAACAGAACCACACAAATCCTGTTTTTTAAAATAATTTGCGACTACGCCCTGTTTGCCTTCAGTATCAATTTACTGCGCGAAATAACCAAAGATATTGAAGACATTGATGGCGATTACAACCAAGGTATGAACACCCTGCCCATTGCCATTGGCCGTACACGCAGCAAAAATATTTTGGCGGTTTTAAACTTTGTGCCCCTTGGTTGTATTATTTATTATTTGAATGCCAACTTTTACAAACGGCCGGTCGCCCTGGGCTACTTCCTGCTTTTTATAGTGGGGCCGCTTATTTACATTATCATAAAAACCTTCAACGCCAAAACAAAAACCAATTTTAGCCATTTAAGTACCATGTATAAATGGGTGATGTTTTTAGGAGTACTGTCGTTGTTACTTTATTTGTTTATTTTGTAATTATGGATGGATTTGCTGAAAAGTCTCTCGCGAAGGCGCTAAGACGCAAAGTTATTTTTCTTGAAACCAATGAAAACTGAAACTGCGACCGAGACCAAAACAACCGAAACTTTGACCACAAATTAAAAAAACATGCTCAACGAAAAACTAAAAAACCACCATATTATCTTGGCATCGGGCTCGCCCAGGCGACAGGAATTTTTTAAAAACCTGGGAATAGATTTCGAGACCAGGTTGAAACCCGTAAAGGAAGAATACCCCACACGGCTTGCCCATTTCGAAATCTGCAATTACTTGGCACAACTTAAAGCCTTACCATTTAAAGGCGAATTGCAACCCAACGATATTTTAATTACCAGCGATACCATTGTTTGGCACAACACCACCGCTTTAGGCAAACCTAGCAATGCCAAGGAAGCATTCAACATGCTAAAATCATTAAGCGGAAACACCCACGAAGTCATTACCTCGGTATGTTTTACCACCCCTACTTTTGAAAAAACCCTGTACGATATTGCCAAAGTCACTTTTAAGGAACTCACCAACGGAGAAATCAATTATTATATTGAAACCTATAAACCGTTCGATAAGGCCGGTGCTTATGGCATTCAGGAATGGATTGGCCAAATTGGCGTCACCAAACTGGAAGGATCTTATTTTACAGTCATGGGACTGCCCGTCCACTTAGTTTACAAAACGTTAATGGCCATTGCCAGCCTATAATTTGTTTGTAATTTTAAAACAAAACACCATGTTAAAAATTACCGCAAAAGCTCGTATTTTATTTTGGTTCGCCGTAATTCCGTTGGTCATTTCCTGCAAAAAAGAAAAAGAGGAAAATGTTGCCCATCAATGGAAAACAGAATTTAAAGTCGGGGAAAACTTCAAAAAACAACAGCTTCCCGAAACATTTAAAAGTTATTGGTATGCTGGCGAAGCCGAAATCTCATCGTATAAATTAGAACAGGCCCGCTACGGCGAACTTCGAGAGGGCACGGCCGTTTTAATTTATGTTACCGAAGATTTTTTGCCCGAAATACAAGTCAAGGCCGATAACCGGAGCGATAGCACCATTTCGGTACTAAAACTAAATGCCACCAAAAAATTCAACACGGGCATTTACCCCTACTCGATTATGCAGAGTACGTTTTTTCCCGTTTGGAATAACCAGCACGCCCTGAAAGTATCGAGTTCCATTCAGGAATGGTGCGGACAGGTTTACAGCCAAATTAACACCCGAAAGCAATTTGAGATTACCTCACATTCTTATTTTGAAGGTGAAGCCGATGAATCCTT
>CAZZDI010000114.1:0-8602 GCA_964653155.1 uncultured Flavobacteriaceae bacterium
GCCTTTACAAAGTTTCAGGGCTTTTTGTTCCAAAGGGGGCATTTCAGAATAACTGCGGAACAAATAGGGCAGGGGCAGTTCGTCGTCGTCCGAAATACTAGTGGAAGTGATAATGTCTTCGGTATAATTTCCGTTGTGGTAATCGAGCAGGGCTTTTCCGAAAAGGTCTTTCATTGGTGATTTTTTGTCATGCTGAACTTGATTCAGCATCTCATCAAAATTAGTATTTTTGCGCCATGCAAGACTTCATAAATAACCTTCCAAAGCTGGCCAAAGATAAGCATAACGAGAACAAAAAATTCTTCGCGAAGCTAAAAAAGAAACCGCCCAAGAATTTGGATTATGTAATGCAGGATTTGCACGACGACGAATTTGAGCGTACCGACTGTTTGGAGTGCGCCAACTGCTGTAAAACCACCGGGCCTTTATTTACCGATAAGGATATTGATCGCATTGCCAAGCATTTTAGAATGAAGCCCCAGCAGTTTATCGAGCAGTTTTTACGCATTGATGAGGAAAACGATTATGTGCTGCAAAGTGTGCCGTGTACGTTTTTGGGCGCCGATAACTACTGTTCCATTTACGAGGTGCGCCCCAAGGCCTGTCGTGAATTTCCGCATACCGACCGGAAAAAATTTCAGCAAATAGCAAATCTCACTTTAAAAAATGTGGCCATTTGCCCAGCAGCTTTTAACATCGTTGAGGCCATGAAGCAAAAAATAAAATAAGTATATTTAAGGGTAAATTTTCGCCCGTGGAAACTATCATAAATTACTTTGAAACCATCCCGTCGCACCACCGCGCTGCCATAATTATTGGCGGGTTAACCTTATTTTGGATTATTGAAGGCATTGTTCCCTTAATTGGATTTAAATACAAAAAGTGGCGACATGCCGTGCCGAATATCTTTTTCACGATAACCACTATTTTAGTGAATTTGCCATTGGCCTTTTTGCTTTTAAAAGCGTCGGATTGGACGGTAGCCCAAGATTTCGGAATGTTGAACTGGTTGCCCGAAATGCCACTGTGGCTTTATGTGGTTTTGGGTTTGGTATTGTTGGATGGCGTTGGCGCTTACCTGCCGCATATTATTGAGCATAAGGTGAAACCGCTATGGATGATCCATTTGGTGCACCACTCCGATCATTATGTGGATACCACAACGGCCAATCGGCATCATCCGTTGGAGAGTGTAATCCGGTATGTGTTTACGCTTTTTGGGGTAGTAATTGTGGGTGCGCCCATTGGTTTGGTGTTGTTGTACCAGTCGTTGTCGGTAGTGGCCACGCAGTTTAACCATGCCAACATTAAATTGCCTAAAAAAGTGGATGATGTGTTGAGCTATTTTATCGTGTCTCCCGATATGCACAAAGTACACCACCACTACAAAATGCCCTATACCGATAGCAACTACGGAAATATTTTTTCGGTTTGGGATAGAATTTTCGGCACGTTCAAAACACTGGATACCGATAAAATTATTTACGGTGTAGATGTATTTCCCGATGAAAAAGAAAATGGCAATATTAAAGATTTGTTGAAGCAGCCTTTCCAGAAATATAGAAAACCAACTCCTTTTGAAAACGAATAACTTTAGCCTTTTTCAATATCACTAATATGGTGCTCTAAAGCTTTTACCGAAATTTGTATTTCAATAATCAACAAGCCCAACGAAATAATCAATAAAAGGAGCGCAACACCAAACACCCAAACGGCAGGCGTATCCTGCTGGATGTAGATTAAAAACATGGTGAGCACGCAAAGCAGCAAACTGGTAATGCCAAAAATTTGCATGTAGCGGGTAAGGTAAAGCCGTTGTTTTATGTTTTTTATTTGGGCTATTAAAATGCTGTCGGGATGTTTTTTGTACTTGTCGTGCAACTCACGAATTACGGCCGCATAGGCCAAAAATCGGTTGGTGTAGGCCAACATGATTAATGAAATGGCCGAAAACAAAAGGGCGGGCGTAGTTAAGGTGAGCTGTTCCATGGTAAAAGTTTTTTCAAATGTATAGAACTTAAGAGGAAAATTCGCAATATTTTCTATTTTAGTAGTATGCAAGAAGATTTTATACATTATGTCTGGAAACACAAAAAATTTCAAGCACATAGCTTAAATACCGCTTCGGGCGAGCGTATTTCTGTGGTATCCGTAGGGCAGCATAATTTTAACTCGGGGCCCGATTTTTTCAATGCACAGTTAAAAATAGGCGGACAGCTTTGGGCCGGAAATGTAGAAATCCATATAAAATCGTCCGATTGGTTTTTGCACAGCCACGAACAAGATCCGGCTTACGATAACGTGATTTTGCATGTGGTTTGGGAGCACGATACCGAAGTGTTCAGAAAAGATAATACGCCTATGGCTACGTTACAGTTGAAAAATTTCGTGGAAAAGGATGTTTTTCGTAATTACGAAAAGTTGTTCCCTAAAGAAAACCGATGGCTAAATTGTGAAAACGATTTTGCTTCTGTTGACGATTTTATTTTGAACCATTGGAAAGAACGTTTGTTTTTTGAGCGTTTGGAGCGAAAAATGGATGACATTGAAGCCTTGTTGAAAGCTTCAAAAAACGATTGGGAAGCCGTGTTGTTTGCAATGCTCTCTAAAAATTTCGGATTAAAGGTAAACGGAGAGGCCTTTTTGAGCATGGCGCAGTCCATCGATTTTACAATAATCAGGAAAACACAATCCAATCTTTTAGCATTGGAAGCCTTGTTTTTCGGGCAAGCCGGGCTATTGGATGTGGATGCCGAAAGCGCTTATTTCAATAATCTGAAAAAGGAATACAGTTTTTTAAAACAGAAATTTAAGTTGAAAAACCAAAGCGTGTTGCCCGTTCAGTTTTTTAGGTTGCGCCCGCCCAATTTCCCCACCATCCGCTTGTCGCAATTGGCCAATTTGTACCACGGTCATCAAAATTTGTTTTCAAAAGTGATGGAAGCTGAACGTATGGAAGATTTTTATAAGTTATTTTCAGTAACGGTTTCAGAATTTTGGAAAAACCACTTCACCTTTCAAAAAACATCAAAAACTTCAGAAAAAAAGTTGACCAAATCATTTATCGATTTACTGGTCATCAACACCATTTTGCCATTAAAATTCAGCTATAGCAAACACAAAGGAGAAACCAATAGCGAAGCCATTGTTGCGATTGCCTCGAGCATAGGTTCAGAAAAAAATAGTATTGTTGAAGCGTTTAATATGCTAAAGCCTATAAGCAAATCGGCGTTGGATTCGCAGGCGCTTATTCAGCTTAAAACCCAGTACTGCGATAAAAACAAATGTTTACAGTGTGCGGTGGGCAACCAACTTTTAAACAAATAACTTTTAAACGAAAAAAGTAAATACTAAATTGCAGCATGAACATTTATAAGCCATTATTGTTTTTCCAAAAACACGGCTATTACGTGTGCCAACGTATTGCCGACCGATTGGGCATTAGGGCCAAAGTGGTGCGTACCTCGTTTATGTACCTCACTTTTGTAACGCTGGGCTTTGGTTTTGCCTTATATTTATTTTTGGCCTTTTGGATGCGTATTAAAGATTTGATTTATACCAAACGGTCATCAGTGTTTGATCTGTAGATCCATATGAGCCCACTTATTAGATTCTTTAGAACCAAAATTTACACCGCCGTACTGCTTTTGGGAATTGTTATGGTTATTGGTGTTGCCGGTTACAGAATGATTTCGCACTACTCGTGGGTTGATGCGCTGTATATGACGGTTATTACCATGACCACAGTAGGCTTTGGCGAAGTGGTGCCATTGAACGATACCTCGAAAATTTTTACCATTTTTTTAATTTTAGGAAGTGTGGTTATTGTGGGGTACGCGCTGTCCATTATCACCGAGTATATTTTGAGCAAAAACGATATTGAAGAACTAAAGCACAAAAAAATGCAGAAACAAATAGACAGTTTTGCCAACCATATTGTAATTTGTGGCTATGGGCGCAATGGCAAACAGGCCGCCCGAAAACTTAGGGCGTACAATAAGCAGTTTGTGGTGATTGAAAGGAATAAGGAACTCGAAGAGCGGCTTCAATTGGATGAGGTGCCTTATGTTTTGGGCAATGCCAACGAAGATGACACTTTAATGTTGGCAGGCGTAGATCGTGCTTCGTGTTTTATTTCGGCCTTGCCTAACGATGCCGATAACTTATTTGTGGTGCTTTCGGCCAGACAACTTAACAAAGCCATTAATATTATCAGCAGGGCTTCCAATGAATCGTCGTACGATAAATTAAAGTTTGCCGGGGCCAATAACGTCATCCTTCCCGATAAAATTGGTGGCGACCACATGGCCTCGTTGGTGGTGGTTCCGGGGCTTATGGAGTTTGTCGATAACTTGTCTATTGTAGGGAAATCCAATATCAACATAGAAGAAGTCGCTGTAGAAAAACTATATAACACCAATCAGCCCAAAACCATAAAGGATTTGGATTTAAGAAAAAAAACAGGCTGTACCGTTATTGGCTATAAAAATGAAAAAGGCGAATATACCGTAAATCCAGAGGCAAATTTAAGTTTGGCTCCCCATTCAAAAATCATTATTTTGGGGCGTCCAGAACAGATCAGGGCACTCAACTCAGCATATAATATAGAGTAGCAAAACACTTATTTTAACAAGCGTTGTTTTAATAAACCATTTTTTTTTAGCATATTGCCTTTTTCTTAATATAAAACTTACTTAAAATTAACTAACAAGCATTTTATGAAGAAATATCTTCTATCATTATTTACATTAACAATCCCATTTTTAACATTAGCACAAGAAGCCACTTCCGAAAAGATCGATAGGGTCTTTAAGGATTATACAGGGTGGTTTGTTGAGGCCATTTTTTATGAGATTCCGTTTTCTGAAACATATCAAATTCCGTGGGTGCTAATCGTTTTAATAGGTGGCGCCCTTTTTTTTACAATAAATTTTAAGTTTATAAACTTTACGGGGTTTAGAACGGCCATTCGCGTGGTCCAGGGAAAATATGAAGACATCGAGAAGCATGGGGCCGATACGCTTTACGGAGACCAAACCCCCAATGAGGATGAAAACATTATTGAAACCTTAAGGGACGATAGTGCCCATGGAGAAGTGTCGCACTTCCAAGCGTTAACGGCTGCTTTGTCGGCCACGGTTGGTTTGGGGAACATTGCCGGTGTAGCGGTGGCCTTGTCTATTGGCGGGCCCGGTGCAACCTTTTGGATGATTATGGCCGGCCTTTTAGGAATGGCTTCAAAATTTGCAGAATGTACATTGGGTGTAAAATACCGCGATGTTGGTGAAGATGGCACGGTTTACGGTGGCCCCATGTACTATTTAACTAAAGGATTTGGAGAAAAAGGCATGAAAGGGTTCGGTAAAGTATTGGCCGTACTGTTTGCCATTTTCGTAATTGGAGGTTCGTTTGGTGGCGGTAATATGTTTCAAGCCAACCAAGCAGCGGCACAATTTATAAAGTTGTTTGATTTGGAAAGCTCCAATGCAGGGATGTACTTTGGTTTTGCCATGGCCTTTTTGGTTGCCATTGTAATTATTGGTGGTATCAAAAGAATTGCTTCCGTTACAGAAAAAGTAGTGCCGTTTATGGCCGGAATTTATGTTTTGGCGGCATTGATTATTTTAGGGGCCAATTGGCATTTAATTGATGATGCTTTCGCATTGATTTTTGAAGGGGCTTTTTCCGGACTGGGCATTGCCGGCGGGCTGGTTGGTGTAATGATTCAAGGCATTAGAAGAGGGGCGTTCTCCAACGAAGCCGGAGTAGGTAGCGCTGCTATTGCACACTCGGCTGTTCGTACCAAATATCCTGCAAGTGAGGGTATTGTGGCACTTCTAGAGCCTTTTGTTGATACGGTGGTAATTTGTACCATGACGGCTTTGGTAATTGTAATAACCAATTTCGATGGCCAATTTATGGAATACGGCGTGCCAATTAAAGAAGGCGTGGAGCTTACAGCTTCGGCATTCGATACCGTAATACCACATTTCTCCATTATGCTTACCATCGCCGTAATTTTGTTTGCGTTTTCAACCATGATTTCCTGGTCGTATTACGGCATGCAAGGTTGGGTGTTTTTGTTCGGAAAGGGTAAAATAAGTGATTTGGTTTATAAAATTTTATTCTTATTTTTCGTAATCGTGGGAGCTTCTATCAGTCTTGGAGCAGTAATCGATTTTTCCGATGCCATGATTTTCGCCATGGTAGTGCCAAATATTATTGGTGTTATTGTGCTTTCGCCTGTGATTAGCCGAGAACTTAAAAAATACATGAAAGCCATTAATGTAAAGGAGGACGCTTTAGATGAAGGCGCTGAAGACCTTACCAAACACATGTAATTAACTAAACTAAATAGATTTATGACATCCCATTTCAAGTTTTCAAAAGAACAACGGAATGGGATTTTTTTATTGTTCACCCTGATAGTGGTGTTGCAATGCATTTACTTTTTTGCCGTGCCGTTTAGGGGTGCTCCCGAAGATTTTCAAATAAATAACGACGAACTTTTAAAGTTTACAAACGAAATCGACTCGCTTCGGCAAGTTGAAATTGAAAACAACAAACCAAAAATCTATCCGTTCAACCCCAATTACATTACCGATTATAAAGGAGCCACGTTGGGCATGGGTAACGAAGAAATTGATAGGTTGCTCAATTACCGAAAGCAAAACAAATGGATCAATTCCGCAGTGCAATTTCAAGAAGTTACACAGGTTTCCGATTCGCTGTTGGAAGCTATTTCTCCCTACTTTAAGTTTCCGGAGTGGGTAGAAAACCCTGAACCAAAATCGAATTTCAGTCATAACAACAAACCGAAAACCTATGCCCAAAAAGAGGATTTGAATACCGTTACGGCGCAACAACTCCAAAAAGTGAACGGTGTGGGCAAGGTGCTTTCAGAACGTATTGTAAAATTCAGAAATAAGCACGTTGGTGGCTTTGTGGGCGATGTGCAGCTCAATGATGTTTATGGGCTTACGCCCGAAGTTGTCGAGAGCATTAAAGAACAGTTTACCGTAAAAACACCAAGCCCCGTTAAAAAGATAGATTTGAATGCCGCTGCCGTGGGCCAGTTGGTCACCGTGCCGCACATCGATTACGATTTGGCGGCCGAAATAGTAGAGCAGCGCCAATTGCGGGAAGGCTTCAAATCGTTAGAGGAATTAAAAAAAGTAAACGGCTTTCCGGCAAATAAAATCGAGATAATTAAATTATATTTGCACCTCGAAAAGCAAATAGATGAATAGTATGTACTTCACCGAAGAGCATGTTCTTTTTAGAAAAAGCCTTCAAGATTTTTTAAAGAAAGAAGTGGTGCCCCATATTGAAACTTGGGAAAAAACCGGAAATATCGACCGATTTATCTGGAAGAAATTTGGCGATATGGGCTTTTTTGGTATCAATTATCCGGAAGCTTATGGTGGGTTAAATCTCGATTTGTTTTATACGGTCATCTTTTTGGAAGAACTGCAAAAAATCAACTCCGGTGGTTTCGCGGCGGCCATGTGGGCCCATGCCTATTTGGCGATGACGCACCTTAATGCCGAAGGCAGCGAGGCCATCAAACAACACTATTTGGCGCCCAGCATTTCGGGCGAAAAAATAGGCTGCCTGTGCATTACCGAACCTTTTGGGGGTAGCGATGTGGCGGGTATGCGTACCACGGCGGTAAAGGAGGGCGACCATTACATCATCAACGGCTCGAAAACTTTTATTACCAATGGGGTGGTGAGCGACTATTTGGTAGTGGCGGCAAAAACCAATCCCGAATTGGGCAATAAGGGCATTAGTATATTTGTTATCGATAGGGAAACGGCCGGTGTTTCGGCTACTAAGCTTGATAAGTTGGGGTGGCGCGCTTCCGATACGGGAGAGATTGCTTTCGATGATGTTAAAGTGCCTGCTGAAAATTTAATGGGTGAGGAGGGTAAAGGCTTTTCGTATATTATGCAGCACTTTGCGTTGGAGCGTTTGATTATGGGCGTTAATGCCCACGCTCGTGCCGAATATGCTTTGGAGTACGCGCAACAATATATGAGTGAGCGTCATGCCTTTGGAAAATCGATTGATAAATTCCAGGCCTTACGGCACACTATGGCCGATTTGTACACCGAAATGGAAGTGTGCAAAGCGTTTAACTATTCGGTGGCCTATCGATTGGATAAAGGCGAATATGTGGTAAAGGAAGCGACCATGAGTAAACTGAAATCGACTAAAATGGCCGATGAAGTGATTTACCAATGTTTGCAATTTTTAGGCGGTTACGGTTATATGGAAGATTACCCGATGGCACGCTTGTTACGTGATAGCCGATTGGGCCCTATTGGTGGAGGAACTTCAGAAATTCTTCGCGAAATTATCGCAAAAATAATAATCGACAAGAAGGAATATAAGGCGGCTACGAAGTAGTAGTTGGTTGTAATATTAGAATTATAAAACGAACGCCCTTAAAATGGGCGTTTTTGTTTTTATGGAATTTGGGGTGTTGTAATGGTTACTAGTGTTGTAAGTAGTTATTTAGATATTCTAAATTTATTTCTTTGTGAAATTCTTCTAGACAAAGCTATGCCTACATTGACATCAGAGCTGCCATCTATTT
>CAZZDI010000115.1:0-8545 GCA_964653155.1 uncultured Flavobacteriaceae bacterium
CTTTCTTTACGCCTTCAACCATGGCATCAATTTCTTCTTTGGTGTTGTAAAAGGCGAATGAAGCCCGTACGGTACCCGGAATTTTATAAAAATCCATAATAGGTTGCGCGCAGTGGTGACCAGTACGTACGGCAATGCCCAATTTATCCAAAATGGTGCCTACATCGTACGGATGGATGCCTTCCAGATTAAACGAGATTACCGAGGTTTTGTGTTTTGAGGTGCCGTAAATTTTTAGGCCTTCAATTTCCAAAAGCTTTTTGGTAGCGTATTGCAGGAGTTCGTTTTCGTAATTGGCAATGGCATCGAAACCAATGTGGTTCATATAATCGATGGCCGTTCCAAAAACAATGCCGCCACAAATGTTGGGCGTGCCAGCTTCGAATTTATGTGGTAGTTCGGCGTAAGTGGTTTTTTCGAAAGTCACTTCGGCAATCATTTCGCCGCCGCCTTGGTAGGGCGGTAGTTTTTTAAGCCATTCCTCTTTGCCGTAAAGCATACCTACTCCGGTTGGGCCACACATTTTATGGGCAGAGGCCACATAAAAATCAACGTCCAATTGTTGCACATCGGGTTTAATGTGCGGACACGATTGTGCACCATCGATTAGAACGGCGCCGCCAACGGCGTGCGCTTTTTCAATGATGTATTCAATGGGATTTATCGTTCCCAAGGCGTTGGAAATGTGGTTGACGAAAACCAGTTTGGTGTTTTCGGAAAGGAGTTTGTCGAACTCATCCATCAACAATTCGCCTTCCTCGTTCATGGGGATAACTTTTAAAACAGCACCCGTGCGATCGCAAAGCATTTGCCATGGCACGATATTACTATGATGCTCTAAGGCCGAAACGATAATTTCGTCACCCTTTTTCAGTAAAGCGGAAAATCCGTTGGCTACTAAATTAATGCCGTGTGTAGTGCCCGAGGTGAAAATAATTTCGTGGGTAAACTGGGCATTAAAATGGGCTCTTATTTTTTCGCGCGACTGCTCGTAAAGATCGGTGGCTTCCTGGCTCAAAGTGTGTACGCCACGGTGGATGTTGGCGTTGTAGTTTGAGTAATAATTTGCAATGGCATCGATAACCTGTTTTGGGGTTTGCGATGTGGCAGCATTATCAAAATAAACCAAAGGCTTCCCGTTTACTTTGCGTGAAAGTATGGGGAAGTCTTTTCGGATGTCTTGTACGTTGAACATGGCTGATGGGTTAGCCCCGATAGTAGTGGCATCCTTTTTTGCCATTAAAGCAAAAAAGATATAGCGGATAGCGGGATTAGCTTCAAAAAATTTTAAAGATCGAAACCAATATTTACGCCCAATTTGTTGGCGATAATTTTGGTGATACGTTGCTTGATTTCAGGAATTTTAACCGAGCTTAATACATCGTTGCTGAAAGCGAACATTAAAAGTCCTTTGGCCTCTTTTTCAGGGATACCGCGCGAGCGCATGTAGAACAGGGCGCTTTCGTCCAATTGCCCGATGGTGCAACCGTGCGAACATTTTACATCATCGGCAAAAATTTCCAGTTGTGGTTTGGTGTTAATGGTCGCTTTGTCGCTAATCAATATATTGTTATTGGCCTGAAATGCATTGGTTTTTTGGGCCTCTTTTTCAACAATTACTTTGCCGTTGAATACTCCTGTGGCATTTTCGTCGTAAATACCTTTGTAATCTTGGTGGCTCTCGCAATTAGGCTCGATGTGGTGAACGAGCGTATTGTGGTCTACATGCTGTTTGTTTCCAATTATGGTAACGCCCTTTAAGGTTGAATCGACACGTTCGCCGTTTTGGAGGAAATTAAGGTTGTTACGCGTCAATTTTCCACCGAAACTAAAGGTGTGTACCGATGCAAAGCTTTGTTGTTTTTGGCTGATAAAGGTGTTGTCTATTAACGATGCATTTTCGTTGTCGTTTTGGATTTTGTAATAATCAACAATAGCACGTTTGTTGGCGAAAATTTCGGTAACGCTATTGGTCAACACGGCATTATCGGTTAAGCTTTGGTGACGTTCGATAATTTGAACATGTGCGTTCTCATCAACCACAACCAAATTACGTGGCTGCAACATGGTAGCAGATTCGTTGCCTGTTGAAAAATGGATGATTTGAATGGGCTTTTCAACCAATTTGTTTTTTGGAATATGAATGTAGGCCCCTTCTTGTGAAAAAGCCGTGTTCAAAGAGGTTAAACTGTCTTTTGTAGCCGCTTTATTGAAATAGTTTTCAATCACCAAACGGTATTTTGGTTTTGAAAGCGCCGAAGACATCAGGCAAACATCGATACCCTCGTGCGTGGTTTGCGAAAGGTGCGACGAATATTTACCATCGATAAACACAATTTTGTAACTGTCAATATCGTGAATGAAATATTTTCTAACTTCACTATACTCCAAGATCCTATCTCGCTTTGGGAATACGCTGTAATCTTCCTTTAATATTTTGTTTAAAGAGGTGTATTTCCAAGCTTCGTCCTTTTTGGAAGGAAACCCTTCTTCTTCAAATATTTTTATGGCATCACTTCTAAGGCCATGAACATAGGCGTCCACATCAACCTCGTTTTCAAAGGCCATAAATGATGATACTAATTTGTCTTTTAATTCCATTGTGATCAGTTTACAGTCGCAGTCGTCAGTTGGCAGTAGAACTGCTTACTGGGTACTTGCGACTGATTACTAAATTATGCTTTTACGCCTTCTTTTATCCAATCGTAACCTTTTTCTTCAAGCTCGTGGGCCAATTCTTTTGGTCCGGATTTTACGATTTTTCCGTTGTGCAAAACGTGAACAAAATCGGGCACGATATAATCCAACAAACGTTGGTAGTGGGTAATCACAACTACGGCGTTGTCTTTGCTTTTTAGTTTGTTAACCCCGTTGGCTACAATACGAAGGGCATCGATATCCAAACCAGAATCGGTTTCGTCAAGAATAGCCAATTTAGGCTCTAGCATGGCCATTTGGAAAATTTCGTTACGTTTTTTCTCGCCTCCGGAAAAGCCTTCGTTTAATGAGCGCGATAAAAACTTGCGGTCAATCTCCAAAAGTTCAGATTTTTCACGGATAAGCTTCAGCATATCTTTGGCTGGCATTTCTTCCAAACCTTTGGCCTTACGGGTTTCGTTGATGGCCGTTTTCATAAAGTTGGTTACCGATACGCCCGGAATTTCAACAGGATACTGAAATGATAAAAATATACCTTTGTGTGCGCGTTCTTCGGCAGCAAGCTCGTCAATGTCTTCACCTAAAAACTCGATATTGCCCTCTGAAACTTCATACTCTTCTTTCCCGGCAATTACCGAAGCCAAAGTGCTTTTTCCAGAACCGTTTGGTCCCATTATAGCGTGTACTTCGCCTGCTTTAACTTCTAGGTTGATCCCTTTAAGGATGCTTTTTTCCTCAACACTTGCGTGTAAATTGTTAATTTTTAACATAACTACTCTTGTCCTAATTTTACAACGTTATTATCTTTTGCTTGGGGCTTATAAACATTTAAAATTTCTTTTACTTCAACCCTAAATGGCCAGCCTTCTTCGTTTTCTGGTTTTGCTGAAATTTTACCTCTAATTTCAACAGGAACCATATCTGTGTCTTCTATTTTGTATAGTTGCACTTGCTTATCGAGCTCGTGCATTTTTTTGTTGATTACCACACCATAAATTTCGGCATGGGTTTGCAAAACTGCGGCATCGGCATAATAAACAAAGTCGCCTTTTAGAAGCGTTAAACCATCGTTTTGCTTTGCGGTTTTTTCAGGGCTGTTAGAAAGCGGTGTTTCTTTTTGCTCTGGCTTTTGGTCGTTTTTACAGCCTAAAAAAACGCTTAGAATCAGTGCTATTGAGAATATGTTTTTCATATGAAATTTAGTTTCAATTAAAAGATTCCTGCTTTCGCAGGAATTAGAATTACCCAACACTGCCTTCTAAACTGATTTCCAATAATTTTTGGGCTTCTACGGCAAATTCCATAGGTAACTTGTTCAATACCTCTTTGCTAAAACCGTTTACAATCAAAGCGATGGCTTTTTCGGTATCGATACCACGTTGGTTACAGTAAAAAATTTGGTCTTCGCCAATTTTACTGGTTGTGGCCTCGTGTTCGATTTTGGCCGATTTATTTTTAGCTTCGATGTACGGGAAGGTGTGCGCCCCACATTCGTTACCCATCAATAAACTGTCGCATTGTGAAAAGTTACGAGCGTTTTCGGCTCTGGAATTGATTTGAACCAATCCGCGGTAACTGTTTTGCGATTTACCCGCCGAAATACCTTTTGAAATAATGGTCGATTTGGTGTTTTTACCCAAATGAATCATTTTGGTACCCGTATCGGCTTGTTGGTAATTGTTGGTCACGGCAATGGAATAAAATTCACCTACTGAGTTATCACCTTTCAATACACAACTTGGGTATTTCCAAGTTACGGCCGAACCGGTTTCTACCTGCGTCCATGAGATTTTTGAGTTTTTCTCGCACAATCCGCGTTTGGTTACAAAGTTGAAAACACCACCTTTACCTTCGGCATTTCCAGGGAACCAGTTTTGTACGGTGCTGTATTTTATTTCGGCATCTTCCAAAGCGATAAGCTCCACCACGGCGGCGTGCAATTGGTTTTCGTCGCGGCTTGGTGCAGTACAGCCTTCCAAGTAACTGACGTAACTGCCTTCGTCGGCAATCACCAGCGTGCGCTCAAACTGACCTGTTCCGGCTTGGTTGATTCTAAAGTACGTTGACAGTTCCATGGGGCATCTTACACCTTTTGGAATATAACAGAACGACCCATCACTGAAAACGGCCGAGTTTAACGCCGCATAAAAGTTATCGGTTTTCGGGACCACGGTGCCAATATATTTTTTTACAAGCTCTGGGTGCTCTTGGATGGCCTCCGAAATACTCATGAAAATAATGCCTTGCTCGGCCAATGTCTTTTTAAAAGTGGTGGCTACCGAAACGGAATCGACTACCACGTCCATGGCCACACCAGCGAGCTTTTTCTGCTCGTCCAAAGAAATGCCCAACTTGTCGAAAGTAGCCAATAGTTCAGGGTCAACTTCGTCAATACTGTTGTATTTCGGTTTTTTGTTTGGTGCCGAATAGTACGAAATAGCCTGAAAATCGGGTTTTTCGTATTTAACGTTCGCCCATTCGGGTTCTTCCATGCTTTGCCAAACACGAAAAGCCTCCAAACGCCATTCGGTCATCCATTCGGGTTCTTCCTTTTTTTGGGAAATGGCCCGAACAATATCTTCATTTAAACCATTAGGAAAGGTGTCTGACTCAATATCGGTGTAAAACCCGTATTCGTATTCCTTGGTTTTTAATTCTTCTCTTAAATCGTCTTCAGTATATTTACTCATGCTCCGAATTTAATATTCAATATTTAAAGTTGGGCTAATCTGTTTTGTATTTGCTTCCCTTTAATTCACTTTTCTTTAAGTAGTTCATAAAACCTCCAATCATTTTAGCTAAAACTATGGTTTGCTCATAAAGGTTGTCGAACTTATTTTTATTAATATAATTTCTATCTAAACCCCTGTATAATTGCGACCTTGTTTCTCCGCAAGAAGCTTTGGCTATTGATAAAAATTGAATAAACTCCCGGTTTCCATTGCGTTCAAATCCTTCAGCTATATTGTCCATTACCGAACCTGAAGAACCATCAATTTGACCGTATAATTTATAGTCGTTTCTCAACTCTGTGCTACTCGCAATTTTATTTATATCGTTGCAAAGTATTCTAGCTAATTTCCAAATTTCTAAGTCTTCAAATTGTTTCACCGTTGCCATAACTTTGAATTTGGAATTTTAAACTTCGAACTCTATAGCGAGAAAGATTCACCACAACCACAGGTGCGGTTGGCATTGGGGTTGTTAAATACAAAACCGGTGCCGTTCAATCCGCCGGAATATTCCAAAGTGGTTCCTATCAGGTACAGAAAACTTTTTTTGTCCACAATAATTTTAACGCCATTGTCTTCAAAAACTTTATCGCCTTCCTGTTGTTCTTTATCAAATTTCAAATCGTATGATAATCCAGAACAACCTCCACTTTTAACGCCCACGCGAACATAATCGGAAGCGGCATTGTAGCCGTCGTCAGCCATTAGCTCTATCACTTTCTTTTTAGCTGTCTCAGAAACTTTTATCATAATACATAGATTAGTTCTAAATAGAGTGCAAATATACAATATAAGTCATGGATTACCATAGAACCTAACATTATATTAGCATATGCTTTTATAGTTTTTAGTTATTGGTTGTTAAAGGCCGAATTGTTTATAAATTCGTGATCGGAAAGCGATAGAAGAAAGGATTTTAAATCGGCTTTGTCTTTTTCCGATAGGCCTACGCCGCCTTGGGCAACTTTTTTCATAAGTGGGTCGATAGTGGGCGAGTTTTTTAAACCTTCGGAATAGTGGTTGATGACTTCGTCAATCGTAGCAAAACGACCATCGTGCATGTAAGGGGCGGTAAACGCTAGGTTTCGGAGTGAAGGGGTTTTGAATTTTCCGTTATCGGCGGGGTCTCCGGTTACGGCACCCAAACCTAAATCTGAAAAGGTGTCGTCGAGGCCGTTGTTGTGGAAGATGTTATCCGTCCAGAGCGGATTTTTGTCGCTGCCATGGCAATGGAAACAATCGCCGCGGTTTTCGTCCATAAATACGTTGAAACCGTTCAGTTCCTCGGGAGTCAGTTCAACTTCTCCCAAAAGATATTTGTCGAATTTTGAGTTTGAAGAAATAAGCGTGCGCTCAAATTGGGCAATGGCTTTGGCTACTAAATTCGAGTCGATGGTTGAAGTGCCAAAAGCTTTTTCGAACAAATCGGGGTATTGTGGGTGTTGCTGTAATTCGGTTTCCAACTGTTGCCAATTACTGGCCATTTCGGATGGGTCGCTCACGGGCTCGAAAACTTGATGTTCCAAACTGAAAACGCTGCCGTCCCAAAAGAATTTTTCGTCGTAATTCCATGCCAGATTGAAAAGTGGCATCGAATTTCTGTTGCCCAACGTGCCGTTTATGCCGTCACTGAACCTATCGGGGTCTGTAAAGGCGTTTTGTGGGGCATGGCAATCGGCGCAAGCCTGGGAGTTGTCGCCCGACAAAATAGGGTCGAAAAACAATTTTTTCCCAAGGGCGATGCCTTCTTCTGTTTGTGGGTTATCTGTGGGGATAATCGGGTTTAAAATATTGTTTTCGAATAAAGGTGGAATTTGCAGCGGACTAGGCGTGGGCACATAGGTTTCTGTACTTTCATTTGAGCAGGAATGGCAAATGAAAATAATCAGAAAAATTATGAAAAGTGTCCTTGTTCTCAATGTAATATTTTATGGTGCGACCCTGACTGAAATAAATTCAATACAGGCAAATTCAAGGTAACGATAATCAGTTAAAATTTTTATTTCACCGACTTTAAACTAAAAACATTCTGCCCGTTTTCATACATCATCATTTGGGCATCAAAATTGGGCATCAGCATATTGTTCAGTTCGTTCAAATTCCAAGTGTTGGGGTTTTTAAACCATTCGGCAATATTCATTTCAATATTAAAAGTGGTGCTGTCGGTAATGTTAGCAGTGCCTAAATTCACTTCAAAAAAAGTGTCCTCAAAAAGGGGTGTTGCTCCGGTGTTGTCAACCGCCCGAATCGCGTGGTAGGCATAGCCTGTTTCGGTTGCATTGTCGTTAATAAACTTGCCTTCCAGTTGCATATAATGATAACCGCCACCCAGCATTTCGGGGACGTTCCACGAGGTTGAATTGAGGTCGGGGTAATTGTTGTAATTGTCCTCATTGTTGAACCCGAAAGTAAATGAAACCTTCGTGTAATTTCCCGTTGGAATAGTGGAATTGGGCGTAAAACTTAAATTCGAATTATTGGTGACGTCCACCAAATAATATCCATCAAAAACATAGGTTTCGCCAGTTGCTTTTTCAAAAGTGATATTCGAAATTAAATAGCGCAGTTTTTCAATGCTGAGTTGTTCGCCGTTTTCGTTGGTGAATTTAATGGTGTTGAAGTCAGCATTGGTGACAGCCATGGCATCCCAAACATGACTGAAATTAAAAGCGATATTGGCTTGAAAAACCTTGTCGTCAGCATCTTCGTGGCAGGAATATATTATGGTCGATAATAGTAAAAATAGGGGCTTTATGTATTTCATGATTGCTGAATTTATTTGATTCCAAAAATGAGTAAATCGGTAAATCCTTTGTTGTTGTTAATATCGAAATCTGAACTGCTGGATTCGCCAACAACAATAATGTTTCCGTTGTTCAATTCCACGGCGTCGTAAGCAAAATCGATTTGTGAGCCACCAATAGATTTTTGCCATTGCAAATGACCGTTGCTGTTTATTTTTACCACCCAAGCATCGTTTTGCCCGTTGTTGTTCGAGGCATCGCCATCGCTACTTCGCGAACTTCCCGAAATTAAAAAACCGCCATCGATGGTTTTTGAAACTGAACGCCCCACATCAAAATTGGAGCCGCCAAAAGTATGTTCCCAAATCAGTTCTCCGGAAGGTGATATTTTTATCACCCATAAATCGGCCG
>CAZZDI010000116.1:0-8522 GCA_964653155.1 uncultured Flavobacteriaceae bacterium
ATTGAAAGCAGTATGCTCGTGCCGAGCGAATTTGCCCGAATAGCGGTGAAACACGGTACGGTGGCCACGGTTTCCGATCCTCATGAAATCGCCAATGTACTCGGAGTGCAAGGCGTGGAGTTTATGATTGAAAACGGAAAACAAGTACCGTTTAAATTCAACTTTGGTGCGCCATCTTGCGTGCCGGCTACAGGTTTTGAGTCGGCCGGAGCGATCATCGATTCTGGTGATGTTAAAACTTTGTTGCAAAATCCCGACATCAAATATTTGGCCGAAATGATGAACTATCCCGGCGTACTTTTTGAAGATACCGATGTGATGCAAAAAATAGCTTGGGCAAAGCATTTCAACAAACCGATTGATGGCCATGCCCCGGGAATTGTAGGTGATGATATTTCAAAATACATTGCTGCAGGCATATCGACCGATCATGAGTGTTTTACCAAAGAAGAGGCTTTAGAGAAACTACAAAAAGGCATGAAAATTTTAATTCGGGAAGGTAGTGCCGCCAAGAATTTTGAAGCGCTGATCGATTTGGTGCCCGAACATTTTGAAAATATGATGTTTTGTAGCGACGACAAACACCCCGACGATTTAATTTTGGGGCATATCAATCAGCTTTGTGCCCGTGCGGTGGCAAAGGGTATTGATGTGTTTAAGGTGTTGCAAATGGCATGTGTAAATCCGGTGAAACATTACCATATCGATGTCGGTCAACTACAAGCTGGTGATGCGGCCGACTGTATTGTGGTGGAAGATTTAAAAGATTTTAAAACCCTGCAAACCTTTGTTGATGGCCAATTGGTATTTGATCGAGGTGTTTCCAAAATAAAGCCTGTTCAATTTAAAACCTTGAATAATTTCAATTGTGAAAAAAAGCAGGTTTCAGATTTTAAGGTGGGGGGTTCAGCTAAAAAAATAAGAGTCATCGAAGCTTTGGAAGGCCAACTCATTACCAACGAAATCATTGAGAAAGCCACCATCGAAAACGGAAATGTCATTTCAAATACAGAGAAAGATATTCTAAAAATGGCAGTAGTAAACCGTTACCGGAACCAATTACCAGCCATCGCATTTATCAAAAATTTCGGATTGAAAGCAGGTGCCATAGCTTCTTCAGTGGGGCACGATTCACATAACATTATTGCGGTTGGTGTTTCGGACGAAGCGATTTGCAAAGCCGTCAATTTAATTATTGAAAATAAAGGAGGCATCTGTGCCGTTTTAGAAAACGATGAAAAAATGCTTCCGCTTCCTGTGGCAGGAATTATGAGCAATAACGATGGCGAAACGGTGGCCAAAGCTTATACCGAACTCGACAATATGGCAAAACAATTGGGCAGTACCTTGCATGCCCCGTATATGACGCTTTCGTTTATGGCACTGTTGGTTATTCCATCGCTCAAATTGAGCGATAAAGGTTTGTTCTGCGGAAAATCATTTCAATTCACTTCTTTACAAACCAATTGATCATGCCAGTAGTTGAAAGTACTTATAAACCATGGTTTCCTTTTAAAAACGGATTTGTTTCAACCGTTTATTCCGGTTTGGTCCGCAGGGCTCCGCTTAAACAGGAACGCGAACGCATTACATTAAATGACGGCGATTTTTTGGATTTGGATTGGAGCTTTTCCGAAGAAAAAACATCGAAACTCATTATTTTGCTCCACGGATTGGAAGGCAACGGCCAACGTCCGTACATGACGGGAACAGCTAAACTTTTCAACAAAAATAAGGTGGATGCCGTTTGTGTTAATTTTCGGGGGTGTAGCGGTGAGGATAATTTGAAGTTCAGCAGTTATCATTCGGGAGCCACGGCCGATTTGGATGCTGTTATCTGCCATGCCATCCAATCTAAAAACTATTCAGAAATCTATTTGAAGGGCATCAGTTTGGGCGCCAATATTATTTTAAAATATTTGGGCGAACGCGACGATGTTCCAAAAGAAGTTAAAGCATCGGTTGCCGTTTCCGTGCCTTGCTATTTAGCGGGTTCAGCCAAAGAGCTACATACTTTTAAAAACAAATTATACCACGATAGATTCATAAAACATCTGGTTGAAAAATTAAAGTTGAAACGGGAACGTTTTTCAGAATTATTGTCGGAAGAAGCTTTGAAATCCATCAAAACGTTAAGTGATTTCGATACTGTTTACACCGCCAAAGCTCACGGTTTTAAAAGTGCCCAGCATTATTACGAAACCTGCAGCAGCTTGCAATTCCTTCAATATATTAAAACGCCAACTTTAATAATTAACGCTCTTAACGATTCGTTTCTCTCGCCTGAATGCTATCCCGTAAAGGAGGCCAAAAACAACTCCAATATATTTTTAGAGATGCCCAAATTTGGTGGTCATGCTGGGTTTGTGGGCAGGAAAAATGTGTATTATAACGAACAGCGGGCATTAGAGTTTATAAGGTCAATTCATTGAATTTTTTCTGGTATTGGGTAAAAATGGCACGCCCAAGGTTGAAATTGATTTATGTTAACTTTATAAGTTTGGTGCGGTGGTGATCATTTTTTTCGTAATTTAAAATCAAAATTTTTATTATGCCGGTATTCAACTTAAACATTAACGACCAATCCTATGCTGTGGATGTGGACGGAGATACCCCAATACTTTGGGTTTTGCGCGACCACCTAGGGCTGTTGGGAACAAAATATGGATGCGGAATAGGCATGTGCGGTGCTTGTACGGTTCATTTTGACGGTAGTGCCGTGAGAAGTTGCCTGTTAAGGGTTTCTGCCGTGGGCGATTCGAAAATCACAACTATTGAAGGGCTTTCCGAAGAAGGAGGCCACCCCGTGCAACAGGCTTGGTTGGAGCATGATGTGCCACAATGCGGCTATTGCCAAGCAGGCCAAATAATGAGTGCGGCTTCACTTCTGAAGGAGAACCCCAACCCATCGGACGAGGACATCGATTTGGCCATGAACGGAAACATTTGCCGTTGCGGCACCTACGTGCGGATTAAGCAGGCCATAAAAACGGCATCAAAACTTTAAACTTCAGAAATCATGGCAAAAATAAAAACACAGTATAACCGTCGTTCGTTTTTGAAGATATCAGCAGCTGCCGGTGGGGGCATGCTCATTGGGTTCAGTTGGTTTACCGGATGCACTTCCGATAAAAAAATAAACGAACAAATAGCCATTCCCAACGAGTGGTACGATATAAACGGTTTTATAAAAATTGGTGATACGGGCTTGGTGACCATTTATTCGCCCAATCCTGAAATTGGACAAAATGTACGGACGTCAATGCCCATGATCGTGGCCGAAGAGCTGGATGTGGATTGGGCGCATGTTATTGTAGAGCAGGCACCGCTAAACCCTGCTATTTATAAAAATCAAATGGCAGGAGGCAGCCAATCTATCCGTCGTGGTTGGGATGCCCTACGGATGGCAGGAGCTACCGGAAGACGCATGTTATTGGAGGCAGCGGCCAAAGCATGGCAAGTACCCGTTTCCGATTTAACGGTTTCAAAAGGCATTATAAAAGATAAGAATAGTGACCGAACGATTGGCTATGGTGAAGTTGCTTCAAAAGCTGTGGGCATGGAAATTCCCGAAGAAGTGGAATTAAAAGATGTCAAAGATTTCAAAATTATTTCATCGAGTAAAAAAAATGTGGATGGGAAAAAAATTGTAACCGGGAAACCTTTGTTCGGGTTGGATTTTCAAAGAGAAGGCATGCAGTTGGCCATGATTCAACATCCACCGGCATTTGGTATGACATTAAAAGATTTTAATGAGGCTGAAATAAAAAGTATGCCCGGTATTAAGGATGCGTTTGCTATCGATATCACAGTACCCGAGCCCGGTTGGTTTGATGAAAGAGGCTTTTTGCAATTAGTGGCCATTGTGGGGGATAATACTTGGCAGCTTATTAAGGCCAAAAAGGCCTTAAAGGTGAATTGGGAAGTTACGGGGAAATTAGAAAGTTCAGAATATCATAATAAAGCACTCGATAACGCTTTAAACTCCGATAAGGCACGGCAAAGCAGGAAAGATGGCAACCCAGAAGCAGCATTCAAAAAAGCAACAAAAGTTGTTGAGCGTACATACAGTTGCCCGTTTATTGCGCACAACACTTTAGAGCCTATGAATTTTTTTGCGCATGTAAAAGAAAATGAAGTAGAGTTGATTGGCCCAACGCAAACGCCACAAGCTCTCGAAACATCGGTGTCAAAACTGTTGGATATACCTATTGAAAATATAACCGTTGATATGACCCGGATGGGCGGAGGCTTTGGAAGGCGGCTATATGTGAATTTTGGTGTAGAGGCGGCGGCCATTTCCAAAAAAACGGGCACGCCAATTAAGCTCATTTATACCAGGGAAGATGATATGACCCGGGGAACATATCGGCCGGCTTATAAGTCGAAATACAAAGCAGGACTGGATGAAGACAATAATTTAATTGCGTTTTCGGTAAGAGGGGCAGGGTTACCGGAAAGTCCCATATTTCCAAATAGATTTCCGGCAGGAGCCGTCGCTAATTATTTAGCCGAAGAAATGAGTTTGGAAACGAATATAACTACTGGAGCATGGCGAGCACCACGATCAAATTTTACGGCCGCTGCTGAACAATCTTTTTTGGATGAAGTGGCCGAATTGGCAGGAAAAGACCCGATAGATTTTCGATTGGAATTGTTAGAACGTGCCATAAAAAATCCCGTTGGAGAAAAAAACGATTACGATGCAGAACGCTATGCCGGGGTTTTGAAACTGGTGAGGGAAAAATCGAACTGGGGAGAGAGTGAACCCGGGGTGTATCGAGGTGTGGCAGCTTATTTTTGCCATAATACTTACGTAGCCGAAGTATTCGATATGGTTTTGGAAAACAACGAACCTAAAATTAAAAAGGTGTGGTGCGCGGTAGATTGTGGTATTGTAATAAACCGTGATGCCGCAATAAATATGATGCAAGGTTCGGTTATTGACGGGGCAGGGCACGCCATGTACAGCCAGCTTACTTTTAAAGATGGTTCAACAAGCGAAATGAATTTTGACAAATACCAGCTCATGCGGTACTCGCAAGCTCCGAAAGCTATTGAGGTGTTTTTTGTTGAAAGCGAAATTGCTCCCACTGGATTAGGCGAACCCGGATTGCCTCCGGCCATTGCCGCATTGGCCAATGCTCTTTACAAGGCCACAGGAAAACGTTATTATAACCAACCCTTTATGGAGCCGCAGCCTGTTGTTGGGTAGCGCTTTTTTGCAAATATGACTCACGAATTTAAAAACATTGTTCATGGTGCGCTTCAAGCCCAAAAAAACCAGTTGAAATCGGTACTGGTTACTGTTGTGGCACTGGATGGCTCGTCGTACCGCAGGCCCGGAGTGCGTATGTTGGTTTTGGAAAACGGTGATATGGTGGGCGCTGTGAGCGGTGGTTGTGTGGAAAAGGAAATCTTGTTGCAATCTGAAACTGTTTTTAAAACCGGAAAAGCCAAAATGATGACTTACGATGGCAAGTACAGATTGGGCTGCGAGGGTGTGTTGTACATTTTATTGGAGTTATTTCAGCCCGATTCCCGTTTTGAAAAGGCTTTTAAATCCTGCACCGAACAACGAAAATCCTTTAAAATACAATCGTTTTTCTCCAAAGATTTGGAATGTGATTTACAAATGGGCTCGGAAGTTGTAATCAACAATGAAACATTTCCCGTTCAAGGAAAACCTTTAAAGGGGACTGAAAGTTTATCTGTTTTCAGCCAAAATATGCCGCCGTGTTTTAAATTGGTGATTTTAGGTGCCGAACACGATGCCGTTCAGTTGTGTAAATATGCCGCGTTAACGGGCTGGGAGGTTACGGTAGTTTCGGGTATAAACGAAGCGAAAAGTATTGGTAATTTCTCGGGAGCGCATCAATTTTTCTCTATGTCGCCAGAGGATGTTTCAACTTTAAACATCGATGGGCAAACCGCTGTCGTACTCATGAGCCATAATTTTGCCAAAGATTTACGGTATTTGGTGGCATTACAAACCTTTCATCCGGCATATATAGGTGTTCTTGGGCCAACCAAGCGGCGGGAGGATTTATTGTCACAATTCATTGAATATTGTCCGGAAATAAATGATAATTTTTTAGAAAGCATCCATGGTCCGGCAGGTATCGATATCGGTTCCGAAACACCGCAGGAAATCGCTATATCCATCATTTCTGAAATTTTGGCGGTTACCCGAAAACGCGAGGTGATTTCACTCAGTAAAAAATCGGGAAAAATCCATAAAGACCATTATGAGTAGCAAGCGTGTTCCGTTAGGGAATATTGTTTTAGTTGTTTTGGCTGCAGGGGAATCAAAGCGTATGGGAGAACCTAAACAGTTGCTTCCGTGGCAAGGTAAAACGCTAATTGAGCACGCCGTTGAAACAGCATTGAAAGTTGAAGTTGAAAAAGTAACCGTGGTCTTAGGCGCCAATCATTCGGTTATAAAAAATAAGATTAAAAACTACCCCGTTGAAATCATTTTAAATCCAGAATGGAAGAGTGGTTTGGGGAGCTCAATTTCCCGAACGGTTTCAGGATTTATGAATGCTGAATCAAATTTAGAAGGCGTAATGTTTATTTTAGCCGATCAGCCTTTTGTAACCAGTGCGTATTTAACGCAGATGCTTAGACGGTTCCAACCGAAAGCCAAACAGATTTTAACGACCAAATATAACGACGGAAAACAAGGGGTGCCCACACTTTTCAGTAGTTTTTATTTTGAAGAACTTTCAAAATTATCGGGTGATTCAGGAGCAAAATCAATTATAAAAAAGCATAAAATTTCTGTTGAAAGCCTAAAAGCGCCGTTTGAAAACATGGATGTCGATTCAAAAGAAGATTACGAAAAGGCCGTAAAAATCATCAGTAAAAAATAAATTATGAGTTCATCTCCCAAAGATAAAGCCAAAACACCGGAAGGGTTTTTAGATTTAAAAATTAAGAAGCCAGATACCAATAGTGTTGGTTTTGGAGCTATAAAGTCGGCCGTCGGACAGGTTTCAAAATATATGAATACGGCAGATGCATTAAAACTTTCGGCAAAAATAAATCAAAAAGGCGGGTTCGATTGCCCGGGTTGTGCTTGGCCCGATCCAGACGATGAACGTTCGTCTTTAGGTGAATTTTGCGAAAATGGAATCAAAGCCATAGCAGAAGAAGCCCAGAACAAAACTATTGGAGCCCATTTTTTTGCAAAGCATTCGGTGGATGAATTAGCGAGCTTGTCGGATTTTGAAATTGGAAAATCGGGACGCTTGGCAGAGCCGATGTTTCTGCACGAAGGCGGCTCGCACTATCAACCCATCACTTGGGAAGCCGCTTTTGCTAAAGTGGCCAATCATTTAAACACACTCAAATCACCTGACGAAGCCGTTTTTTATACATCGGGCAGAACCACCAATGAAGCCGCATTTTTATATCAATTATTTGTGCGTGAATTTGGTACATCCAATTTGCCCGATTGTTCCAATATGTGCCACGAGGCCAGTGGAGCAGCACTTTCTGAAACTTTGGGCATTGGTAAAGGTTCGGTGACTTTAGATGATTTGCACAAAGCCGAAGTGGTTATGGTTATTGGCCAAAACCCCGGAACCAATCACCCGAGAATGCTCACGGCATTGGAAAAATGCAAAAACAATGGTGGTAAAATTATAGCTATTAATCCGTTGCCGGAAGCAGGGTTGATAAAATTTACCAACCCGCAAAGCCCGATAAAAATGCTCACGGGCGGCACGCAAATAGCCGATGTATTTGTGCCCATAAGCATCAATGGCGATGTGGCGTTTATCAAGGCATTGCTGTTAAAACTTTTGGAAAAAGAAGAAGAACGGGGCAATGTGTTCGATAAAATGTTTATTGATGAACATACCCACGGATTTGATGCTTTTATTTCAGACTTACAAGCCCATAATTTTGAAAACTGTTTGGAGGCGTCGGGAGTTTCAAAGGAAATTTTTGATAAAGTTTTCAATTTAATATTGAATAACGATAAAATAATCTGCTGCTGGGCGATGGGTTTAACCCAGCATGAAAATGCTGTGGATAACATCCGGGAGCTCGTCAATCTTCTTTTATTAAAAGGGAGTATCGGTAAAGAAGGGGCGGGTACTTGCCCCGTTCGTGGGCACAGTAACGTTCAAGGCGATCGTACCGTGGGGATTTGGGAAGCTGCACCACAAGCTTTTTTGGATAAAATTGAAGCGAAGTATGGGTTTAAGCCTACGCCGAAGCATGGTTATTCGGTTATTGATGCCATTAAGGCCATGTACGAAAATAAAGCTAAAGTGTTTTTTGGTTTGGGCGGTAATTTTATTTCGGCGGTTCCAGATACCTATTATTCGGCACAAGCATTAGCCAATTGTAACTTAACCGTTCATGTAAGTACCAAACTTAACCGTTCGCATTTGGTAACGGGCAAAGAAGCCTTGATTTTACCTTGTTTGGGGCGTACCGAAAAAGATTATCAAAAAACGGGCTTGCAAGTTCAAAGTGTTGAAAATTCCATGGGCGTGGTGTCGTCCACA
>CAZZDI010000117.1:0-8264 GCA_964653155.1 uncultured Flavobacteriaceae bacterium
GGAAAGTTTCCTGATGTGGCGGGCTGCCGTTACACCCGAAATGCCGTTTCCAATAATAACAATGTGTTCCATAACTTAGGGGGTTGCTGGTTTTTTGTTGGTAGAAAACTAAAAATAGCTACATCAAATTATTTTAGTGTTTTAAGCTTTTTACCACTTTGTCCAGTTCGTTTTCTTTTTGGGTGCCGATTAAATATTTTTTCCCGTTGAAGAGTTCAATGGCTAGCCCTTTGTTGCCTTTAGTGTTATATGCCGTTCCGTACTTGGTCCAAAGCCTAATGCCCCAACCGCCCACAAATCCGTAATTTAAAACTTCGGCTTTTTTAATATCGTTCCATTTGAAATTTTTTTTGACAAACGGAAAGAAATTTACACGTATTTCATTTTGGTCTATTTCGGTTTTTAGCCGCATGAAAAATACCAAACCAATGATGAAAAATAGAAATACTAAAAACACCAAAAAGCCAAAATTGGGCATTGGGTTGTTGCCAAATTTTTCGCCAAGAATGAATTGTTTGTACACGCCCCAAACGGAAAAAATAGCTACGGAAAGTAAAATGAGCCAAAGCCACCATTGGGTAAATTTTTGTTTTTCCTTAAACTCTATTTTCATAGGAATAACTGATTTTGTTTCTTCGGAACAGGCTGCAAGTTATTCTAAAACCATAACCAAATCATCAGCATTCACCATAATCCCGGGCTTTAAAACCAATTTCTTGACTGTGGCATCGGTATTGGCTGTAATGGTGGTTTCCATTTTCATGGCTTCAATAATAAACAGCGGCTGGTTTTTAGTCACTTTTTCTCCACGTTTTACTAAAATAGTAGAAAGCATACCTTGTAACGGCGCACCAATTTCATGGCTGTTGGCTTTATCGATTTTAACATGTTCTACTTTATCTACTTTAATCGATTGGTCTTTAATTTCAACACTACGGCCTTGCCCGTTTAGCCTAAAATACACTGTAACAATGCCGTCGTTATTGGGTTGTCCAATAGATTCTAAAGTTATCAAAAGGCGTTTGCCGCGATCTACTTCAACAATAATTTCTTCGCCTATTTCCATGCCGTAAAAGAAATTCTTGGTGGGTAGGTTCATTAAATTATCGTATTTCAAATGCTTGTTGTAAGCATCGGTAAATACCTTTGGATACAATTGGTAAGACAGAAAATCGGTATAATCAATATTTCGACTTAAATCCTGTTCGAATATTTTTTTGAAACCTTCATATTCCTTTTTCAAATCCAACGGTGGCATGTGCTCGTTGGGTCTGTCGGAATAGGGTTTTTGGTCTTTTAAAATGATTTTTTGCAAATCTTTTGGAAATCCACCAACGGGCTGGCCCAAATCGCCTTTGAAGAAATCGACCACCGACTGCGGAAATGATAAGCTGTCGCCTTTTTCCAAAACATCCTGAATAGTCAAATTGTTGCTCACCAAGTATTGCGCCATGTCGCCAACCACTTTCGAGCTGGGCGTTACTTTTACAATGTCGCCAAACAATTGATTAACATCGCTGTACATTTGAGTAATTTCATGGAACCGATCTTCCAAACCAAGCGCTCTGGCTTGAGGTTTTAGGTTTGAATATTGTCCGCCGGGAATTTCATGCTTAAACACTTCGCCAGACCCTGCTTTTAAGCCCGATTCAAAAGGGTAATAATATTCCCTAACCGTTTCCCAATAATTGGAATATTCGTTTAGGGAGTTGATATCAATATCGCTCGCCCGCTCCTGGAATTTCATCATCTCCACTACCGAATTGAAATTGGGCTGCGAGGTCAATCCCGATAACCCACCCAGAGCAACATCAACCACATCAACACCCGCTTCAATCGCTTTTAAATAGGTGGCAGCCTGTATTGATGAGGTGTCGTGGGTATGCAAATGCACCGGAATATTCAACTCCGATTTTAGTGCTGAAATCAGTTCGAAAGCGGCATAAGGTTTCAGTAATCCGGCCATATCTTTCACGCCTAAAATGTGGGCGCCAGCATTTTCGAGGTCTTTGGCCAAGCTCACGTAATATTTTAAATCGTACTTCTTGTTGTCGGGATTTAAAATATCGTTGGTGTAGCAAATGGAACCTTCTGCCAAACCTTGCGTGCGGGTACGAACATGTTCAATGCAAGGGGCGAGCGATTTCATCCAGTTTAAGGAGTCGAAAATGCGGAATACATCCACACCATTTTCCCAAGAATGTTCCACAAACTCACCAATTAAATTATCGGGATACGCTTTGTAACCCACACCGTTAGAACCACGAATAAGCATTTGCAGCAGTAAATTAGGCATGGCTTTTCGTAATAAACGCAAGCGTTCCCACGGATTTTCTTGAAGAAAGCGCAAACACACATCGAAGGTGGCTCCACCCCAAACTTCCATACTAAAAATGTCTGGATGGTTTTTGGCATAGCCCTCGGCGACTTTTAGCATATCGAACGTTCGCATGCGGGTAGCCAACAAACTTTGGTGGGCATCGCGCATGGTGGTATCGGTAAAATGAACTTTCTTTTCATTTTTCAGCCACTCAGAGAATTTATCCGGCCCTAATTTGGTCAAAAGATTTTTTGTGCCTTCGGGATAATTGGCATAGGCATCAAACTTAGGTACTTTGGGTTTTACAAAGGTTTTATTCGGGTCTGCTTTTTTAACATCCGGATTACCATTAACAACAATATCGCCCAAATAAGTGATTAATTTTGTGGCGCGGTTTCTGGGTGCCTTGAACTGAAATAAATCAGGATTTTGCTTGATAAAATTAACCGTAACCCGACCCTGCCTAAAGGTGTTGTGCTTTAAAATATTATCGAGGAAAGGCATGTTGGTTTTCACGCCACGGATTCTAAATTCGGCCAGTGCCCGGCGTATTTTCCTGCTGGCTCCATCGAGCGTTCGGCCGTGAGCCGTAACTTTCACGAGCATAGAATCGAAAAACGGCGAAATTTTGGCACCTTGGTAAATGCTTCCGGCATCGAGCCGAATACCAAAACCTGATGCACTACGATATGCTAATACCGTTCCGTAATCGGGTTTGAAATCATTCTGTGGATCTTCAGTAGTGATGCGGCATTGCAGAGCATAACCGTTTATTTTTAAAGACTCTTGATTGGCGATTTTTATTTGCTCGTCGCTCAATTTATAGCCCCCAGCAATAAAGAGTTGGGTTTTTACCAAATCGATATTCGTAATAACCTCGGTTACCGTATGCTCCACTTGAATGCGTGGGTTTACCTCAATAAAATAGATGGAATCGTCATCATCAACCAAAAACTCCACCGTGCCAATATTGTTATAATCTACAGCAGTACAAATTTTTATGGCATAATCGTAAAGCGCCTGTTTGGTTTCCTCTTTTAAACCGTATGATGGTGCAAATTCAATCACTTTTTGGTAGCGGCGTTGTACCGAGCAATCGCGTTCAAAAAGATGAACGGTGTTGCCATGGCTATCGGCTACTATCTGTATTTCAATATGCTTTGGGTTTTCAACAAATTTTTCCAAAAACACGGTGTCGTCACCAAAAGCATTTAAGGCTTCACGCTTACTTTCGGTGTAAGCTTTTTTCAGTTCGTCAACATTTCTAATCACTCGCATACCTCGTCCGCCACCGCCGGAGGCCGCTTTCAACATAATGGGGTAGCCTATTTTTTTAGCTTCGGCAATAGCCGTGTCAATATCAACCAACGGCTTTTCGTTACTTTTTATAATGGGAATATTATTGGCAATGGCCACTTCTTTGGCCGTAATTTTATCACCCAAAGCTTTTAAAACGGATACTTTTGGGCCGACGAAAATAATACCATTGTCTTCACAGGCTTGGGCAAAATTGGCATTTTCAGAAAGGAATCCGTAACCGGGGTGAATGGCATCAACACCATTTTCAACGGCAATTTTTATAATGGCATTAATATCCAAATAAGGTTTTAGCGGCTCGTTGTCTTCACCAATTTGATAGGATTCGTCGGCTTTGTAACGATGTAGCGAGTAACGGTCTTCATAGGTGTAAATGCCCACGGTTTTTATGTTGATTTCGGTACAGGCCCTAAAAATTCTTATGGCAATTTCGCCGCGGTTGGCCACTAAAACTTTTTTTATTTTCATATAATAGGTGTTAGTCTTTAAATATAATGCTTAAAATACAAATTTCAATAGTTGCAAGTCAACCATTTAAACTTAATTTAATATTCCTCTTGACTATTTTGCCGGTAAACCCTTAGTTTTGCTGAAAACAAAATATTATGCGGGCATTAGCAATTGGAGATATTCACGGCGGATTAAAGGCTTTGGTGCAACTTTTAAATAAGTTGGAAATTAAGGATGGCGATACCTTTATTTTTATGGGAGATTATGTAGATGGTTGGAGCGAATCGGCGCAGGTGGTTCAGTTTTTAATCGAGCTTTCTGAAAAAATCGATTGTATTTTTATAAAAGGAAATCACGATGTGTGGTGCGAGGAATGGTTGCGCGACGGAAGCGTGGATATGACTTGGTACATGCACGGTGGAAAAGAAACCATGGAAAGCTACGCAGGCTTTTCCGATGAAGATAAACAGAAGCATTTGGCGTTTTTCGAAAACTTAAAAATGTATCATTTAGATGATAAAAACCGATTGTTTTTACATGCTGGTTTTACTTCGATGCACGGTGTTGAAAAGGAAGTGTTCCAAACCACTTTGTATTTTGACAGAACGCTTTGGGAAATGGCTTTGACCTTGGATAAAAGCATTGAAAGGGATTCAGAATTGTTCCCAAAACGGTTGACGCATTACTACGAAATTTATATTGGCCACACACCTACCACCAATTTTGGTTTTCAAGAACCCGTGAACGCCGCCAACGTTTGGAACATCGATACCGGAGCGGCTTTTAAGGGTAAATTAACCGGTATGGATATCGATACCAAAAGCTTTTGGCAAAGTGATAATTTGCCTAGCTTATACCCAAATGAAAAGGGGCGGAATAAATAATGGGATTTTAACGCTATAAAGATTCAATTAAAGCCTTAAACAGAGTTACCATTTGCGGTTCTGCTTTTTCGGCATTGGCAATAATGTCTTTAATGTCAACAGGTTCTAAATTGTTGGGATCGCACTCATCGGTTAAAACCGATACGGCCGCCGCCCTTAAATTTAAATGGTTGGCCACAATAATTTCCGGAACGGTGCTCATGCCCACGGCATCGGCACCAATAATTTTTAGCATACGGTATTCGGCACGGGTTTCCAATTGGGGGCCCAGCACGCTGGCATAAACCCCCTCGTGCAAAGTAATGTTGTTGGCCTTGGCAATGTCTTTAAAAGTGGTATTAATTTTAGCATCGTACGGCGCACTCATATCGGTAAAGCGCTCGCCCAAAAGACTCACTCCTTTAAAGGCCAATGGCGAATTGCCCTGAAGGTTAATGTGGTCTTCAATAAGCATGAGCTCCCCTTTTTTAAAATTAAGGTTAATGGCACCCGCAGCGTTGGAAACCAAAAGTGTTTTTATGCCCAATTTTTCCATAATACGAACAGGAAAGGTAACGTCCTGCAAGGTGTAGCCTTCATAAAGATGAAAGCGGCCTTGCATGACCACTACTTTTTTTCCGGCCATAGTACCGTAAATAAGTTTGCCTTTGTGGAACTCGACGGTGGCCGTTGGAAAATTGGGAATATGGTTATAGCTTACCTCCTTAATAATTTCTACCTCGTTGATGAGTTGCCCTAAACCGGTGCCGAGAATAATACCGATTTCGGGGTTTTCAAAGCCTTTGTTGTTTAGGTAATCAACGGTTTCTTCTATAAACTTAATCATGGGTTTGCTTAATTTTTTCTTGTAGCTGGTTATTGTTTTGGTAAAATTTTGAAGTTATTAAATCTTCAAAAGTATCAATGTCGTTTAAAGTCTCTAAAGTAGTAAAACTTATGTTTTGTTGCTTTAATTCGGTTAAGGTTTCTGCTAAAAGTTGCGGTTGGCTCCACGGTTTGTTTTCAAAAATGTAACGGTGCATTTTGCTGAGTCCAATAAGATAATAGCCGCCATCTTCGGCAGGGCCAAAAACAGCATCATTTTCTTTTAATTTTTCTATAGCTTGGCAGATGTGTTTTTCTGAAATATCGGGTAAATCGGAACCAATGAGCACAATACGTCCATACCCTTCCGAAAAACCATTTTGAAAAGCATGCTGCATACGTTCGCCTAAATTTTTGCCTTGTTGAATAGCTTTTAAAAATCCGTCCCAACTGGAGTTTTCAATGTGTTTTGAAAAATGAATTTGAACGTTTGCATCCAAATGTTTTACGGCGTTTTCAGTCACTTTAACCAATTCAGAATACACGGTTAAAGCGGCTTCATCGCCAATGGTTTTGGCCAATCGGGTCTTTACTTTGCCGAGTTGGGTGTTTTTTACAAAAACGATTACCAGTTCTTTTTCCATGCTTTTTCTGAAATTAAGCCACCGAACCTTGGCAACTGCTTCCGGCGCCGGCCGTGCAACCATAGCAGTGTTGCGAAATAACGATGTCGCGCCCTTCCAACACATCTTCGCTGTATTCTGAAATATGCTTTACTTTACTGTTTACGGGCAGTTCCAGCATTTGGTTGAAATCGCAATCGTATAAGTAACCGTCCCAACTCACCGAAAGCGTATTGGTGCACATCACGTTTTTTACCGCAGCCGGATTATAGGCCTCCACCAAAGCGTACATGTAATCTTCGTAATTTTCAGAAGCAATTAAATAGTCCAAAAACCTGGAAATGGGCAGATTGGTGATAGCAAATAAATTATGAAATTGAATATTGAAATCTTCCTGTAAAGCTTTTTTGAAATCTTTTTCCATCGAGGTTTGGTTAGCGGGCAAAAACGCCCCAGACGGGTTGTAAACCAAATCCAATTTTAAGTTGCTGTCGGGCATGCCGTAGCCAACGTTGTTCAGCATTTTTAAAGCTTCTATGGAGGCTTTGAAAACGCCGTCGCCACGTTGTTTGTCGGTTTTTCCGCGGGTCCAATGTGGCATCGAACTCACCACATGCACATGGTGTTTTTTGAAAAATTCAGGTAAATCGTAATATTTTTTATTGGCCCGAATAATGGTGAGGTTAGATCGTACAATAAAATCCTTAATGCCCGCTTTTGAAGCTTCCTCAACAAACCACCGGAAATTAGGATTCATTTCTGGGGCGCCGCCGGTTAGATCTAAAGTGTGGGCACCGGTGTTTTTAATCACTTCCAAACACTGTTGCATGGTGTTGCGCGTCATGATTTCCTTGCGGTCGGGGCCAGCATCCACATGGCAATGCGAGCAAACTTGGTTGCACATATAGCCCACGTTAATTTGAAGGATTTCCAATTTTTTGGCTTTCAGCGGAAATTGGTTCGTCTCGGCAATTTTATCTTTAAAAGTGGGTAAATCGCCGTTTTGGAATATGCCGTTCGATAGGATTTCCAACTGTTTGTTGCTTTTTGCCAAATCGCTGTTGCGCTTGTGTAGGGATTTAATCATTGACCTGGTTTCGAGTTTCGGGTTTTGGGTTTCGAGTTCAAACTTCCAACTCCAAGCTTCCCGCTTCTAACTTCATTACATATCCAACTTATTCACTTTTTTCATCATTTGCACCCCGTGCACCAACGATGCTCCCCCTTTAATGGCTGCGCCCACATGCAGGGCTTCCATCATTTCTTCTTTGGTAATGCCACGTTGCAGTCCGTCTTGCGTGTAAGCGTCGATGCAATAAGGGCATTGCTCGGTATGCGCCACAGCAAGGGCGATTAACGATTTTTCGCGTTCGGTGAGTGCGCCTTCCTTAAAAACCGAGTTGTAATACTCAAAGAATTTTTCGCCCAACTCGGGACTCCACTCGCTAATTTTTCCGAATTTTTTTAAATCGGAAGGGTCGTAGTATGTTTTTTGCATGGATTGTTTTTTTCGACTAAAGATATAAATCTGTTATCAATAGGTCGGCAGTTTTAGAAAGACTTAACAGAAACCGGTGGGTTTTCGGTTGAAATAAAAAAAAGTACCTCGGCTATGCTCAGGAGAACTATTGAGAATTAAAATTTTCGTAGCCAAAACGTTTTCGATACAATTTTTCGTTCTGCTTCGGCTACGCTCAGCAACCACTCAAAATCGAACTGACGCTTAAACTAAATCACTATAACGTAAGAGGTTATCGACTTTATTTTGTGGCCTTTCGCGCTACTGAATTCATAAAAATCTGAAAAGGCGTAACTGTTGCCGTTTTCCATTTTCAGAATACCGCTTACGGCGCCTTCTTTACCGTG
>CAZZDI010000118.1:0-8122 GCA_964653155.1 uncultured Flavobacteriaceae bacterium
TTTGTTATGGTTTTGCATGGCATGCTTTATTGAAATGCACTTTTAAAATAATCCTGAAAACAAAGTTGACCGTTATGCCAATAAAAAAAAATGATAAAAATCAGATTATTGCATTTTATTGTGGGGCATTCCTAAATTTAAGGTTTCGGCAAGTTCGGCCTAACGCTATCTTGAGCTTGCTAAAGGATTTCCAAAGTTTAAAATTTATGTGCTCGATCTGGGGCGTTTAATCCTCGGCATTAAAAAACACTTTATAATAGTGCATTTTCCTTGCCTCGTCGTAGCCACGCTCCAAGTATTCGGTCGAGGCATCGGGCGCATCAATGTCCAATTTTATTTGGATGTGCGTATCGAGTTTTATATCGGTCTTTATTTTACGCTTTTCTTTGTTCACCACAGCTTCGGCCACATCAAATTGGTTTCGGATCACCAAATTTTGCGCGCCTTCAAATTCTTTTTTAAAGTTGTCGAATTCTTGTTTATGTTTGTCTTCTTCAAAAATTTCATCTTTAAAACGCTCAATGTTTACCACCTCGTTTTCTTTGAAAAAATCGATGGTTTTGGTTAAAAAAACATTTTTTTCCTGTGCGCCATAAGTGGTTTTTATTATTTCGGTTGAAAAATCTTTGCACAATTCGATGTACTGTTGGGTGTGGTTGTTGGCATCATCTGCATATTTAATGTTCAAGAAATGGTTGAGCCAATATTGGGTGTCGTAGCTGTTATTGTCCACACTAAAAACAATGGGGCCTTCGGTGTCGTTTTGGTTTAATATAAGACAAGCTTTGTCCACTTTTTTCGAGCTGATGCCTTTTTGCACCAACACATCGTAACTGTTGTTTTCCAAATAGGTTTGAAAAAAGTTAACTTTATTTTCAATTTTAAAAATACCGAGGGCGTTTGTGGTTATATCGTTAAACTCAATGCCCTCGAACATCACCACCAATACATCGCCGGTTTTAATGTTTGCTGAACTGGATTGCTCGTAAAGATGCATTACGATGTGTTTTGAAACCTCGATAAAATCGGTGTTATCTTCATCAAACATTTGGGCGGCGTAGCTGTTAATTTCGTTCAGGGCAATGTTGGCATGGTGGTTAAAACGGTAACTTTGCACCACGCTGCCAAACGGGCGAAGCAAAAACGGAAGCATTAAATCGTAGCTGGCTTCATCAAAATCGACCAAGTTTTCCGAAAAGGCATTTTTTGTGTCGTTGAATTTGTTTCCAACTTTATGGATTATAAATTTTGAAATAGAGGCGTTTTTTCTTGAAATCATCTGCTGTAAATTAGTATTGCAATAGTACTATTTCAAAAGAAAAAAACCTAAGAGCCGCTTTCAAATTTACCAATTGTTTTTTATGCCCATAGAGTTTTTTGCTTGAAGAGAACATAGCAAACAAAGCCATAGTTTCATTGTAAAGTAAAACTGAAAACAAATGCTACAAAAACCGGTTTTTTTTAAATAAGCAAAACTTCCATTATCTTTGCGTTCGTTAATTACGATGCACGCTGCCGTTTGCGGTTTAAAGTAAGTTTTCGTAACTTAACAAAGTCTCTCAAAAAAATTAAACATGATCAGGAATTATTGGAATGAAAAATGGAAGTGGATTGAATTTGACGATAATATTGCCGATAACGAAAAATTCAAAATATCAAATTACGGTAGAATAATAAACTGCAAAGGCGACAAGGAGTTTCTGGCAAAAGAAACTTTTATAAACGGGTACCGCAACCTGCACGTAAAACAAAAACACAACGGAAAATCGACCAGCCGCTACGTTCACAAAATGGTTGCCCAGCATTTTTTAGAACAAAACGATGGGGTTTTTGTAATTCATTTGGATTATGACAAAACCAACAACCGCGTTGAAAACCTAAAATGGGCCACCAAGCGCGAAAAGGAAATCCACCAATTTAGCAACCCTGAATACAAAAACAAACCGCGAAAACGCACCTACTCTAAACTTACGGAAACAAAGGTAAAACTTATAAAACGTAAAATAAACGACCCCAACCGAAGAACGCGCCTTAAAATGATAGCCAAACAGTTTGGCATTTCAGAAATGCAACTTTATCGCATAAAAACAGGCGAAAACTGGGGTTCGGTTACTGAATATTAGCGGGGCTTAGAATCACTTTTATAAATATCGGGCAAGGCTATTTTGAACCTAACCACAACGAGCCTAATGGCAATTACCACCAAACCGGCAATTATAAAAACAAAATTTTCCTTAATGGGAAATTCCCGAAGAACAAAATAGGTGCCCCCACCCAAAATACAGGCCGTGGCATAAATCTCTTTCCTGAAAATCACGGGTATTTCGTTGCATAACGTATCTCGGGTAACCCCTCCAAAACATGCCGACATGGTACCCAAGGCAATGCAGATTAATGGGTGCAACCCAGCAGTTACGCCCTTTTCAACGCCAACAACCGTGTACAAACCAATACCAATAGTATCGAACAAAAACAACGATTTGCTCAAATAATTAATCTTTTTTCTAAATATTATAGCAAAAACAGTTGATGCAATTATGGTATATGAAAACACCATGTCCTGCATCCAGCTTACGGGGGTGTTTCCTATTAAAACATCTCGAAGCGTACCGCCACCAACGGCTGTTACAAACGCTATAATGAGGATGCCGAAAATATCCATTTTTTTGCTCATGGCAGCCAGTGCCCCAGAAATGGCAAATGCAATGGTTCCTAAAATATCTATGGTGTAGAACATACGTTTTCTTTATTTAATCGTTATTGAGGTTTTCGAAACGAACCCGATAACCATCGGGATGAAATGGGTGATTCGCACAATTTTCCGAATAAAAATTGACTCTTTACAAAAAAGACCCTTCGGCTTCACTCAGGGTAAGCAATCTGCACAAATTTTTCTGCATTACATTTGAAAAATTTGGCGACCTTTTAAAAAGACCCTTCGGCTCCGCTCAGGGTAAGCGATTCACACACGTTTTGCTAAGCATAACGTGGTTCTCTGCTTACATATCTTGGGTGTAAAAATTATAATCTTTTAAAATCACATCAATAAATTCCATATCGGTTTTTTGTTTCACTTCTTTTATGCCCACAACTTCCACAATTTTATTCCGCAGTTTTATCAAGGTTTGGTAATCTTTCGCCACTCGTGCCACGCTAAACGTGTCTTTTATAATTCGGGCATCGTTATCCGATAGTTTTATCACATTTGGGTATGTGGGCTTATAATCGTCCTTCAAATTTTCAAGAATGGTGTGGCTGATATTTACGCTGTCCTTCAGCCCGATGACCGCCGTACCCGCAGCCATATCTCCAATACGCTGTGTTTTTTTATTGAATAGCATCACAAAAAAGCCCATCCCAAAAATATACACATCCACAATCCTGAAAAACCAGCGCACCACATAATCGGCAAACGAGGCTTGGTAGCCATCAATTTTTACCACTTTTATTTTTAACATCCGTTTTCCAATGGTTTGGCCTTCAAAAAGCGATTCCAACGCCAAAGTGTAAAACATCACCGGAAAACCCAGCACCGTGTTAATAGCGATTTGCGACCATTGGTCCATGTTATCAAAAGCCCCGAATGCATAGCTCATCAACATCAAATACCCAATTTTAATGGCCATATCGATGATGAATGCTAACAACCGCTCTCCCGCTCCACTGGCACGGAAGGCAATTTTTACATTTTGGGTCGTGTTAATTTGTAACTCTGACATTTTATATTTTAATTTACCTGTCGTACATTTTGATAAAATTCGTCATTTCGAGTGAATTTCACGGCAGAATGAGTGAAATTCGTATCGAGAAAAAGAATTTTAATCCAAAGAAAGGTTCTCGATACTATTTATCGTTCTGCTTCGGCTACGCTCAGCAACCACTCAAAATCACTCGAACTGACGTTTGAACAAAATTAATGTTAAAATGCACCACGGGTTGAAATTTATGAAAAATACATGAGGGAAGTTTCATTCATCAAACAAAATAAGGAAAAATGGCTGGGTTTTGAAAAAGCCATTTTCAATAACGATTTTAAAAACCCCGATGAGCTAGCCTCGCAGTACATCCATGTCATTAACGATTTGGCTTACGCCCAAACCTACTACCCCAAAAGCAAGGTGATTGCGTATTTAAACCAATTGGCCGCCAAAGCCTTTCAAAAAATTTATAAAACGAAGCGCCACGATACCAATAGGCTTGTCGGATTTTGGAAAACCGAAGTGCCACTAATCTGCTATCAATTCCGAAAGTTTATTTATGTGGCCTTTATCATTTTCTTCGCCTTTACTTTTATTGGCGTGATTTCGGCGGCCAACGACGGGGAGTTTGTAC
Source organism: uncultured Flavobacteriaceae bacterium (assembly GCA_964653155.1). GTDB lineage: Bacteria > Bacteroidota > Bacteroidia > Flavobacteriales > Flavobacteriaceae > Flavisericum. The sequence continues at coordinate 4,333 of CAZZDI010000118.1, forward strand.
GCTCGGTTTTGGGTGACAATTACGTGAATATGTCGTTGGAAAATATTGAAAAAGGCGACCCCGTGGCCGTTTATAAAAGCGGCAGCAATTGGGGCAGTTTTATTGGCATTACCATAAACAATTTACGGGTGGGCATTATCGCTTTTGTTTTGGGCGTATTCTTGGGCGTTGGCACGCTTTACATTATGTTCAACAACTGTATTATGCTGGGCTCGTTCCAGTATTTTTTTTATGAAAAAAATGTGTTTTGGGAAAGCGTTCGCGGCATTTGGATACACGGTAGCATGGAAATTTTCGCCATTGTTATCGAGTGTGCTGCCGGACTCATTTTAGGGGCCAGCATCCTGTTTCCGGGTACCCATTCGCGATACACCTCGTTTAAAATGGGCGCTAAAACGGGCATTAAAATTTTAATCAGCACCATGCCATTTACCTTTGCCGCTGGTTTTTTAGAGGGCTTTGTAACCCGCTATTCCAACATTATGCCGCATTGGCTTTCGGTGGGCATTATTTTAATTACTTTGGGCATCATCAGTTATTATTATTTGGTGTATCCGTTTAAAATCCAAAAGCAAATTACACAGCAGCCTGTGTTAAGTCCGTCGCAACTTTGAAAAACTTCAAATTACATATTACCCCTGTTTTACTGTTGGTTTGTTTTCTTTTTCAATCTTCATTGGTGTTTTCATTTTCTGAAGTTCCACAGCACATCCGTCAGTTCGATGACGATTTCAAGGAACGCTACAGCGGCAACAAATACAATTACGAAGGGCACGACATAATTGGTGAAACACCCACGGGTTCGGGCCATTACGAAGACTATAAAAAAAACGACAAAATCCAAAACCAAGAGGACAACAATGAGGGTTTCCTCTCCATGGATTTAGGGCCAATTAGTTGGCTATTTTACATCGCTATTATTGGAGCGGTAATATTTCTGGCCTATATTTTAATCAACGAAGGCAGCTCCGGATTATTTTCGCGAAACCACAACCGAAACATTGGCAAACACGAAGACATCACGGCCGAAAATATTGAACAATCTGATATCGACACTTTTATTTTAAATGCCGAAAAATCTGGTGATTACCGCCTCGCCATTCGTTATTATTATTTACTGGTTTTAAAACATTTAAGCCTAAAAAACCATATAAAAGTTGAGGAAGACAAAACCAACAGCGAGTACCTCAACGAAATTATCGGCAAGCCGTTCAGCAAAGATTTCGAATACACAGCCTACCTGTACAACTACATTTGGTACGGCGAATTTGCCATAAACCAACAGCAGTACCAAACGGCAAAAACCTATTTTTCAACCCTTTTAAAGCAGGTTGGTTAAGCATGAAAAAGATTTTGCCCATACTGCTCATTCTCGTTGCCTTGGTGGTAACCGCCTCTGTTTTTGTGGGCATCAAACGCACCAAAACCGTTGATTGGGAAGAATCGTTCAACGAAAAAAGCAGCAAACCTTACGGCGTTAGCGTGCTTTACAAAGAATTGCCCAAATTGTTCAGCAACCATAAAATCCGCACCGTTTACCATCAGCCTGCCAGTTATTTGCGAGCGCATTCCAAAGACGGTTTTGGTGACCATGTAGCCGTGGGCAGTTACATCATCATTGGGAATTCCGATTATTTGGAAGACGATTCGGTGGATGAACTACTGAATTTCGTGGACAAAGGCAACACCTTGTTTATTTCAGATTACACCTTTCCGCAGAAACTGCACGACACGCTTCACATCGATATAAAATATATCGCCAATGAAACCGACAGCATTTCATCGGAAAGTTTAAAGGATTTCAATATTGAAAACATCGAAATTGACCGCAATGAGGGCGACAATTATTTTTCGCGTTTCGACTCGATAAACTATCGCGTTTTAGGGCATTCAAAAATTGATTATTGGCATGTTAATTTTCTTGAAATCCCTTTCGGAAGTGGAAAAATATACCTGCATACCGAACCCAAAGCCTTTACCAATTATAATATTTTAAAGGAAAACCGCTATCGGTATGTAGAAGGCGCACTGTCGTATTTACCCGAAAACGATGTGTATTTCGATTCGTACACCAAAATTCAAACGGGCTACGGCGGCCATGTGGAAAAAGAATCGAATCTCGGGTGGTTTTTAGAGCAACTGCCGTTCCGCTGGGCCTGGTACACCGCTATTATTTTCGGTATTTTGTTTATGATTTTTAATGCGAAACGCCGACAGCGCATCATCAAAATTATTAGGCCACTGCCCAATACCACCGTGGGTTTTGTTAAAACGGTTTCGAACCTGTATTTTGAAACGCAGGATCACAAAAACCTCATTGAGAAAAAAATAACGTACTTTTTGGAAAAAATTAGAACCGATTACCATTTGGATACTTCGGATCTAAACGATGAATTTATTGAAAAACTAAGTTCAAAATCCGGAAGAAAAAAAGAGTTGGTTAAAAAAACCATCGGATATATTAATTGGTTACGAAGCAAAAACGAATTTTTTGAAGACAACCTCATTAACCTAAACCGCCACATTGAAGCATTTTACACCGCATAATTATGGACGACAATAAAATACCCAAAAACCAGCATCCAGCTACCGAAAACCCACAGGAAAACACTATCGATTCCATCGACAGCAATGCCTTGAACGACAACAGCACTTTAGAATTTAAAAACCGATTGGACCTTTCTGGGCTACAACAGAGTGTTAACCAAATCAAGCAGGAAGTCGGTAAAGTGATTGTGGGCCAAAAAGACATGGTCGATATGCTGATTGCCTCGCTATTGGCCAAAGGGCACTCGCTTATTGAAGGTGTTCCTGGTGTGGCGAAAACCATTACGGCCAAACTTTTGGCGAAATCGCTAAGCGTGGGTTTTAGTCGTATTCAGTTTACGCCCGATTTAATGCCGAGCGATATTTTGGGCACTTCGGTTTTCAATCTGAAAGATTCAGAATTCGAGTTTAAAAAAGGTCCTATTTTTTCGAACATGATTTTAATTGACGAAATAAACCGGGCGCCCGCCAAAACCCAAGCCGCACTGTTTGAGGTGATGGAAGAACAGCAAATTACCATTGACGGCCATAAATATGTATTGGACACGCCATTTATGGTTTTGGCCACCCAAAACCCCGTTGAACAAGAGGGCACCTACCGTTTGCCCGAAGCGCAGTTGGACCGTTTTCTATTTAAAATTGATGTGGATTATCCCAATTTAGACGATGAAATTGAAATATTGACCCGTGAGCACCAACTGAAAGACAAAGCCAAAACCGATGCAATCACGCCATTTTTAACGACCGAACAAATTGCCGAATACCAGCAGTTGGTCACCCAAGTTTTGGTGGAGGAACATTTACTAAAATACATCGCCCAAATTATTGTGACCACACGAAGCAATCCGTTTTTGTATTTGGGTGCTTCGCCCCGGGCTTCCATCGCTATTTTAAAAGCCAGTAAGGCCTTTGCCGCTATGGGCGGACGCGATTTCGTTACTCCAGAAGACATCAAACGGGCCGCTATCCCCGTGTTGCACCACCGTGTAATTGTTACCCCCGAACGCGAAATGGAAGGCGTTTCCAGCAAACAAATCATTAAACAGATTATTGAAACGGTGGAAATTCCGAGGTAGTTTTCAGTAGGCAGTCGCAGTATGCAGTACTCACTATACAATTAAAACATTCGTGAATTCGTGGCAACTTCTAACTTCTAACTTCTAACTTCTAACTTCTAACTTCTAACTTCTAACAAAGATTGAAATTCCTTAAACCGTTTTACATACAACCCCGTTTTTTCTTT
>CAZZDI010000119.1:0-8107 GCA_964653155.1 uncultured Flavobacteriaceae bacterium
AGTTTAGGTTGTATAAGCGCTTTTCGGAAAGAAGGTTTAAGAAAAAGAATTGGGGGAAGAAAAACTTAATTAAAGAGAATCCGGCGCAAAAAATCAATAAAAATTATTGATTTTTTGCGCCGGATTAAGTTTCAAAAACAGGCTTTAAAAAGTTTAGTATTTTTTATTGCATATGAAACACTTCCTTTAGTGGTTTGGCCACGGGTGATTTGTCTGGGTTGGTTTCCATTATATCCGCCATGTAGGCCCACCACTTTTTTACAATGGGGTGATTGGGCAACAAATCATGGTCGAAATCTTTACTTATTTTTTGAACGGCAAAAAGCGTCAAGGTTTCTTCATCCAAAAAAATGGAATAATCCTGTATTCCGGAATCTGAAAGCAAAGCCGACAATTCTGGCCAGATGTCGTCGTGTCGTTTTTTATATTCGGTTTCGAAACCGGGTTTTAATTTCATTTTAAACGCGTTTCTAACGGTATTGCTCATTATTTTATGGTTTGAGGTTTATATAAACGGGTTGGTTGCGGTTGCAGATTATCTGGCCGTTGGCATATTCCAATTCGGCTACTTGAATGGAGGTTCGGCGGGTTTCGTAATTATCCTTGCCATCGTTTTCAGGTGTTCTTCCGGGGTGCGTAAAGTAAAACACATAGGCTTTATCGTCTTGCACAATCACATCTGGGTGTCCGCCTTTTACTTTATCGTCAGTTCCAGTTCCCGGGGTGCGTAAAATATTGTTTTCTTGGCGTTTCCAGTTTTCAAAATCTTCGGAAGAATATACGCCCAGTCCGCGCCAAGCATCGTTCATCATCCAGTTTTTGCCTTTCCAACTAAAAACTACGGGGCCTTCACCACGGTCATTCACTGCCTTTTTACCACTATCTTCCCATTGGTACAGGTCTGGGCTATCGGCGTAATAAATGGATTTTCCGTCGTTTTCATTGTTATAGTACATGCGCCAAGTGCCATTGGGAAGTTGAAACACATCGGCATCGATACAACGTTCGGAAGCCAAGTTCAGTTTCGATTGAAAATCCCAATCCACCAAATTGTCGCTCGTTAAATGAATGATGTAACGGGGGTGGTACCAACCCTCAAAAATTCCGGGAACAATGGTTAGGTACATGTGATATGTACCGTTGTGTTCCAAAACATCGGGCGCCCAATGTGTCGCGTTTTCAATTTGGTAATTGATATGGCATGTGCCTTTGTACGTCCATTTTGCCCCGTCTTTTGATTCTGCGATACCAATTTTGGTGCCGTGTACCCAAGCTACTCCACTTAAAGTGGTGTCTTTGGCGCGCCTGTTAGTGTAAAACATAAACCATTTTTTTTCTTTTTTGTTCCAAACTATTGAAGGGTCGGCAGCACCATCAAAAATGGGGTCGCGAAAAAGTGGCTTATCGGCCAAAGAGTTTTTGCTGGGTGTGTTTTCTTGTGTTTTGCAGGATAGGCATACAAGTACCAATAAGAGATGTACGATTTTCAATTTCAAAATTTTCAAACTATTTTAATTCAACATTTACGGTTTTGTCGTCTTTTTCAAATTGCTTTTGGAGCAGGTTTTTCATTTGATTGGTCAAAGCTGGATCTTTATCGACAATATTGTGTTTTTCTTCAACATCGGCTTCAATATTATACAGTTCGAAATCTGCTGGAGATCTATCTTTATGGCGTGTTCTGATGATTTTATATGGTGGTTGAATCAAACATTCCTGTTTGTGCCCACGAATATAAATGTTATGTGATGTTTTAATGGCTGAATTTTTAATTGACGGCCAAACATTTGCGCCCTCAACATTTTTGGGGATATCTTTTTTAATTAAAGAAAGGAGGGTGGGCATCACATCTGAAACCGATATGAAATTTTGGTTGATTTCAGCTTTTAGGTGGTTTTTCCAATAAACAATGGCGGGTACTCTAATGGCTCCTTCGTAGTTAGAGGCTTTCCAATTGCGCAACGGATTGTTGTTTCCCAGAACCGGGTTTGGCCCATGTGCGCCATCGTACTGATAGGTAGGATACCAATTTTCCATGGCACCGTTGTCGCTCATAAAAATTACAATGGTGTTCTCCTCTAATTGGTGTTGTTTTAGAGTTTCCAAAATTTCACCAATATCAAAATCTAAATGCGCCATGGCAGCGGCATAATCGCGCCGCGATTCATCTTCAATCGATTCGAGATACGGGGCTTTCCATTTATCTTCCTCCTGTAAAGGGAAATGTGGTGCACTATATGCCAATTGCACATAAAAACTTTTTGTGGTATCGCGTTTTTTGGTGAGCCATTCAATGGCTTCTTTGGTGATTAAATCGGTAGTGTGGCCTTCCTCTTCAATCATTTGGTCGTTTCGGTACCAACTTGGGTCACCATTTTTATACTTGTGTGTGTATTGGTCTATTTGCCCATGCAGGAATCCGTAGGAATAATCAAAGCCAAAAGTATTGGGGCCGTTGGCAATATCCAGGCCCAAATGCCACTTTCCGAAAAGGGCATTTTCATAGTTGTGCTTTTTCAATGCCTGTGGCAATGTGGTAATGGAGTCGGGCAGTGTTTTTTTGCTTTTTCCGCTAATGGGTGCCACGATACCAATTCGGCTGGCGGGCATACCCGTTAAAAGCGACACCCGGGAAGGCGAGCAGGTAGGGTTGACGTAAAAACGATTGAGTTGCACGCCATTGTTGGCTAACCCATCGATATTTGGGGTGTTGATTTCTGAGCCGTTGTAGCCCACATCGTTCCAACCGGCATCGTCGGCAATTATGACAAGGATATTGGGAGCGGTTGGTTTTATATGTTGTTCTTTGGTTTCTTTGCATGCTACAAATAAAGCAGAGCACAAAACCAAGAAAACCAAATTATTGTATGTTTTAAGCATAGTCTTTTAAAGAAAGTCATTGTTAAGAACCAAATCTAATGAAATCACTTGCTTCGTGTATCCTGTGGTATGCTGTAAAAAAGAAAAAGCGCCACAAATCTTGTGGCGCTTGATGTATTAGAATTAACTTTTTATTTTAGTTGTAACCTGGGTTTTGCCAAGCCGCTTTTTGCTCATCTGTTAAATTTGAACCATCGTCGTTTAACAGTCCATCAATGAAAGATTGTGGTATAGGGCGAAGCTCATGTTTGTTTTCTGTGATATTGGCTGCTGCCTCGGGGTTAAAAGCTCTAGCTCTTGTAATAAGCGTTCCGGTACGCGACAATGTTTCCCATCTTTGCCATTCGCCTAATAGTTCTCTAGTACGTTCATTAAGAATAAAATTCAATGCACGATCGTAATCGCTAGTTGCGCCAATAGCAGATAGTATGGCTTCGTCTTCGGCTGGTAAATTTCCAGGGAACGAAGTTAACGAAAGATCTGACGCATCAGTAGTTACGGCGATATCTGGGTTCGATAGATAATAGGTATTCATATTCAAATTAGAATTGATATAATTATCTGCGGCTGAACCTGTATTCAACGAGTTATTTTCAAATGCTTGAGAGCCATCGCTGTAATACGAGCGGTTTTCACCTTGTTTCCATTCAGCACGTTCTCTAACCACATTGATATCGTTCATTGCATTTCCATACTGTCCTAAACGTACGTAACATTCGGCACGTAAAAGGTAAGTTTCTGCTAAACGCGCCATAGTAACATCTCTATGAGCATCACCTTTTTCAGCAAATCTTGAACCATCATCGGTTTTATTGATTCCGGCAAAAAAGTTACAGATGGGTTGACTTTTAAAGTTAGGTGCTACGTATTCTCCATTTTGGTATAAAACAGATACGTTTGGTACGTATTGCCCCGTTTGGCTTGTTAAAGAACCTGCGGTTTCTGTTTGGCGAGAACCTACTTCCCATTCTGGTAATCGGCCATTATCGTCAGTCCAGTTAGGAGCTTGTACGTAGGCTCCAAAATCATAGCCATTATAAGTATTATCATCTTTTGTATTAAGAATCATGACAATACCGGGATCACCAAGTTCTAGGTCTAAATTTTCATCTGGAATATTGTTGATGCCATAAACGGTTTTAAAAGTTTTCCACATACGGGCATCGTTTACATGATCGTAAACTGCATAACTATACTCTGTCGGTCTGCAACGCTGAAAATCCATACCGCCAATCCAAACACCTCGTCTTACCCAGCCTCCAGAAAAGTTAGAAAATTGTGGAGTAAAGTAGTTGTAAGTACGGTTTCCAAAACGGCCGCTTGTTGCGCCGTCTGCATTGTGCCCTGCGGCCATCAAAACTTCATCAAGTTGTTCAATTGGGCTATCAACACCAGTCCAGTTGGCATAAAGATCACTATAATTTGAAGCTAAATTTCCACGTGCACCAATGGCATAGGTACAAGCATCAATAGCTTCGGCCATGTCTGACTCAACATAAGCGCTGTTCCATGCTGCATTTCGTTCAGAAGAACGGAAAAGTAAAGCTTTAGCTAAAAAATGAGCAGCAGTAGCTTTGGTCCAGGTGATGCCTTTCCCATAGGTAAAAATTTCGCCGGCAAAATGGTCATAGGCATTTCTAAAATCAGAAATAATCTGTTCCCAGCATTCTTCTTCAGTGGCGCGTTCAAAATTACGAACAATTCCTACGGCTGGTTCTGTTTGTAGAACAACACCGCCATACTGAGCTGTTAAACGGTAATAATTATACCCGCGTAAAAAATAAGCGTGTGCCAAAGAACGATTCCGTACTTCTTCGTTGTCTATTTTATCTGCATTGGCAATTATGGTATTTGCTGAAGCAATTCCATAATATAGCTGATCCCATAATGCCGCTGGTGAAGTAGCATTTTTATTGGCTGCTCCTGTTTCAGGAGTTGCTCCTTGTGGCCCAAAACGATTATCGTAGGTGTTCCACATTTCGTTAGTTAAGTCGTTGGCATTTGTAAACTCATCGGTTCCGTAAAGTGTGGTTCCATACGCCCATTCATAGCCAAAATGCCAACGTATGTTACCGTAGAGGGATATGGCTAGAGCCTCTAATCCTTCGGCGGTTTCAAAGTAATCAGTAGAGTATTGTGTTTTTAACTCTTCGTCTAAAAAATTCTTTGAGCACGAACTTATGGACAACCCCACAGCAGCCGTAAGTACTATACTTATATATCTTATTTTGTTCATCTTATTTAGTTTTTATAATGTTTCACTTTAAGAGCTTTTAATTCTGTTTTTTTTAAATCCCTATATCAATACCAAGGGTGAAGCTGCGATTGAAAATGGTAGAATTAACATCGAAATCGTACCAGTCTACCGATTGGTATATACTACCTGGGTTAATAGCTTGTGCATAGATTTTAAAGTTATTTAAACCATTTTTGTTGCAAAACTCTCTAGAAAAATTGTAACCTAGAGAAATGTTTCGGATTTTCACGAAGGAGGCTTTTTTAAACCCTAAAAGCCCTGAGAATTCATCTTGTGAACCCGAAGTAGCTTGACCTAAAATGGGTTTTTGGAACTCTGCATTAGGGTTATCGGGCGTCCAATATCCTATTTGAATTTGGTTGCTATGCCCAGTCATGGCCTGTCCACCAATATTTGCCGTATAGCCAAAGCGCGAATAGGTTTGAATACCTAACTCAATGCCTTTGTAGGAGAACATATTGTTGAAGCCCATAGTCCATCTAGGGTTTGTGTTGCCTAAAACAACACGGTCGTCCAGGGTCATAACATAATCACCATTTTGATCTTTAGGGCGTACATTACCAGGGGTAAAATTATAACCGTTAGCATTCCATAAATCCATTTCGGCTTGGTCTTCTGGCGTATCTTGCCAAATTCCTTCATTGTCGTAACCGTAGTGAACACTAATAGACTCGCCAATAAACCAGGTATTATCTGTCATGTCGTTCTTTCCGTAAGCTAATTCATCAATCTCATCTTGCTGCCAAGCAGCATTAACATTAACATCCCATGAAAAACCACTTTGGGTTTCAATTGGTGTAGCATTTAAGGTTAGTTCAACCCCTTGGTTATTGGTTTTTCCAATATTAGCATAAGTATTCGGGAACCCTGTAAGTGTCGGAATTCTTACCAACATTAATAAATCGTCGGTAAAGGATCGGTATGCTTCTAAACTACCATTTATGCGGTTATTTAAGAATCCAAAATCAACACCTATGTTGTATTGGGTTGTTTTTTCCCAACCTAAATTAGGATTTGCCATAGATAACTGGCTACCTGAATAGTACGGTTCATTGGTTGTGTAGCCAATTTGGTTGGACAAGCCGTTAAAGGGCAAGAAAATAGAGGTTATATCTCCTTTTGTAGCGTATGGACTAACGGCTGAGTTTCCTGTTGTACCCACACCAAGTCGAAGTTTTAACTGGTTAATCCAAGAGGTGTTCTCCATAAAGCCCTCTTTGTCAATCCTCCATCCAAAAGCCGCACTTGGAAAGAAATCCCATTTATGGCCTTCGGCTAACTGAGATGCACCGTCCCAACGTCCGGATACAGTTAATAAATAGCGGTCGTCAAAACCGTAATTTAAACGAAACATATAGGAGCTCAATTGGCGCTCTGTCAAACCAGAACCTATTCCAACACTATTATCTGAGTTAGTAACATCAATAGTGCCAAAGGCATTCCATAAATAAGATGATTTAGGAATGTTGTTTGCTGAAATAGAAGAGTCTTCAATATTCCAAGAAGATGCGGTTTGTAATAAGGTTAGACCAACATTATGAACATCAGCAAACGTGCGGTTGTAAATTAACATATTGTCTAATGTCCATGAAAAATCACGACGGTTTCTTAATCGTGCATAGTTTTGGCCGGCACTACCATCAGAATTTATTCTGTGAGCCGATGTTCCATCTATAAAAACACCTTCTCTCCAGTGGCGGAAATCGGGTCCAAAATTAATCTTATAACTAAGACCTTCTATTGGAGACCAAAATTTCCCTAAATCAAAAGTTCCGGAAAGACTACCTAAAGCACGCAGGGTTTGCGACAATTGGGTACTTTTTTGCCATTCGTTCATGATGGTGTAAATTCCAGATTCTCCTCCAGGGTTTATTACTAAATTACCGTTATTGTCAAAAGGTACTGCATGATTGTAAATCGCTTTAGCAGTTCCGTAAATGGCATTGGGTACAGAGCCACTACGGCCGCCAAGGGTTGACATTCCATAATCTTGCTCGCTCCATGACAGGTTCAAGTTGGCATCAAGAGTAAACCAATCGGTTGCTTTTATATTAGTGCTAAATTTCGCTGTATAGCGCTCGTAAAACTGTCCCTTTTGAGTGCCATCATTTTTTAGATAACCAAAAGAGCCGTAAGCATTCATTTTTTCAGTTCCTCCGCTAGCACTAATGGTATGCTCACTTGCTACTGCTGTTTGGGTTACGAAATCGGTCCAATCAGTATTGGTTACTTTTGATGGGTCCCAGGTGCCATCTTCCCAACCTTTCAATACATTGTCCCTAGAGGTTTCTCCATCTAAAGAACTACCAAAAAGAGTGGAGTCACTAGCTAATGTTGCATTATTTGGATGTGGTGCGGTATAGTTAGGATCTATTTCACTTAAATTGTAAGCTGCCCAACGGCGGAATTCAATAAAGTCGGCAGCACTCATGGATGGTGCTCGATCAACAATGTTGGAGGTTGTAACAGATCCGGAATAGTTTAAACTAAATTGTCCCACTTTTCCTTTTTTGGTCGTAACAATTATTACCCCGTTTGCTCCTCGAGATCCGTAAATGGCTGTTGAAGAAGCATCTTTCAATACATCTATAGATTCAATATCACGAGGGTTAATGGTTTCTATTGCTGAAGCCGACAATAAAGGAACGCCATCAACCACATATAGTGGGGCGTTGCTTGCCGTTAAAGACCTATTACCCCTTATTCGAATAGTACCTACAGTACCTGGACGCTGGCTACTAGTAATGTCAACACCAGCGGCTTTTCCTTGTAATGCTTCAAATGCATTGTTAACAGGTTGGGTCATTAATTCTTCTGCTCCAACGTTGACCATGGCACCCGTAACGTCACTTTTTTTCTGGGTACCATAACCAACCACTACAACTTCATCTAGTTGTGTATTGTCGGTTTCTAATGAAACATTGTAATTGCTTGCACTACCAACCGGTATTTCGGTGGTCTTAAAACCCA
>CAZZDI010000120.1:0-8101 GCA_964653155.1 uncultured Flavobacteriaceae bacterium
CCAACGTAAAACGGCACATTACCCAACGCAGCCTCATTTTAATGTACACCAATTTTGAAACTTTAGATGCCTTGGAGCGGCAGCTTCCGTATTTGCAGGCCATTTCAAAAAGTCATTTGTTGGTGGTTATTTTCTTTAAAAATACCGAATTGGACGCCTTGATTCATGATGACGCCAAAACCATTCAACAGGTTTATGACAAAGTGATTGCCGAAAAATTCGACTTTGAAAAACGCCTCATCGTCAACGAACTGAAAAAGCACGGCATCCATTCCATATTGACCACTCCCGAAAATTTAACGATCGACACGATAAACAAATATCTGGAAATCAAGGCGCGGGGACTGTTGTAAATAAACCATCATGGTTTTAAACCAGTTTTTTTAGGAAGAATATTGTTCTTATTCTGTACCGTGTCATTACGACAGAGAGAAACGACGAGGAATCCCATAATATTGAATTTTTAATGAGATTTCTCGACTCCGCTCGAAATGACAAAAAAGTGCATTTTCAATAACCCTTTCATTCAAAAAAAAAACATCAATAATACTTGCTCTTATTGAACCAATTGCCAATAAAACTGAGGTTTAGGGTTATTTTATGAAACTTTTCCTCCACCAAACCATTACTTAACGTGCCTTCCCTGCCGTAAGAATAGGAAATATTGAGCTTCGCTTTATTGGACAGGGGCAACCCCAAACCAGCCGAAACAAAATAACTATCAATCTTTTGGTTTGAAATATTCAAAAAACCGGTGTTGTAATTTGCCCCGATTCTATAATCCACAAAGCTCCAGTAGCTGTTGCGTTCTTCGGGCGAAAACTCCACACCGAAAGCATAAATGTTTTGGTTGGAATACCGCTCATTATTTTGCTGTTGGTTGGTATCGCTCCAATACAGTTTTTTAAAATCGAAACTTGTGGTGAGCGATTGGTTCAGTTCGGTTGTTATGCCCAAACCATACAGAAACGGCAATTCAAAATTATTGAGTTCGTATTCTTCCTCTTCATCCATGATCGTTTCCGTACCGCCAAACGAAGTTTTATATGAATTCCTGACTTGGTCTCCCGAAAGGCTGGTGGGCAATTCCACAACGCCGCCCAAAGTCACTTTTTTGGTTTCAGTGTTTATCAAATCGAATTGCAGCCCCGTTTTCAGCTTAAAACCCCTGTAATAATTGGCATCGGTAATACTCACCAAAAAATCACTATACGCTACGGTTTCCTGATTTATCGACCCAAAAAGATAGGACAAATCTACCCCTAAGCGCAAACTGTTTTTAATATTAAAACCCGTGGCCCAATAGAATTTGCTCAATCCGCCCGACCCCGTAATTCTGGTTAAATAACTCGCGTTAGATCCTTCGATGGAATTTTCAATATCAATATCGTAGCCTACTTTGGTATAAGGCAACAGCCCAACGCTCATCCCCAAATTTTTCTTTACGGGAAAGGCCATCGCCACGTGCGATATGTTGTAATCGTGCGTATTTTCACTTAACCCATCTGTTTTTATGGTAGAATACATGCCATTTAAACCAAACTCGTACAGAAAGGTTTTTGGCTGAATGCTCCCCAAACTAGCCGGATTATAAAGATTGATTTCATCGGATTGGCTTTGTGAAATGCCCGTGTTGCCCAAGCCCGTTAAACCGCCCGTGGCTGTTTTGTTTTCAACGCCCAAACCAAATAACGAGTAAGGCGTACTGGTGTCGTTTTGTGAAAAACATCGCGCCGTAACGGCCACAAAAGATAAAATTATTGCTATTCTATTCATCAAAAGAAGGTTAATAGTTAAGGTAAGTGACGTTTAGTTTTATACTTTGGCTGCCCACATCTCCATCTTCAATCACCACACTATCTACCGTTTTATCGTAATCTAAAAATTGAATCATAATGGCATAGTTTAAATCGAAACTTGAAGTGAGAATCGTTTCCACAAAACCGCTCATATCGATACTGTAATACGTGTTTTGGTTGAACTCGTCGTCGTTCTGATTTAAAACAGCATAACTGGCCGCCGAATCGATATTGGTCAGCTGGCTTACAATTCTATTTTTATGGTCCACCACATAAACCGCCAACGAATCCTTTAGCGGCTTTTCGCTACTATAACTGTTTTTTAACGGACTGAAAGTGAGCTCGGCACTTAAGGCCGCCCCATCTTCCGAAAGTTTATTGAGGTCTTTAAGCGTGGGCATTTCAATGCGTGCCGAAATACCCGTACCCGCTTGGGCAAAAATTAAACCGTTGCTGTCTGTACTCGAAATTATCGTCTCTCCATCTGTAAAATCATTAATCGCAGCTTCCTCCAAATCGGCTTGAATAGCATTGAATTGTTTACTGGCAGAAGTAATATACATGCTTAAAACCTTACTATTTCCCTCACTGGCATCATCAATATCTTGGGTATAAAACAGTCGTAGGCTCGAATTAGCTTCCAATTCTAAAGACGACTGAAAACCGAACCCCAGCACATGGCTACTGCTTACAGTATCGGGCACAATGGTCAACCCTTTTAGGTATTGTTGAAAATCATCGGCACTGTTAATGTTTCCGTCCTTAATTTCATTAAAAAGGGCTTCACCAAAAGCTTTGGCAAGCGGCACGTAAATAGAATCGGTTGTTTTATTGGGGCGCGGTGTGAAACTCACTTCCCCCAAAGGGTCTTCGGCATATGCCAACTTAGAAGTATTATAGAAATCGCTCCCTTCCTCCGGCTCAAAATATTCCAGCAACCTATGTACTTTGTAAGTTTGTATTTGGGTTGTGTCGCCATAATGGTATTTATCGTAATGCAGCACCAACCCAATGGAATCGAAAACAGCATCAGTGTCAATTGAAAACGTAGAAGTATTCAACTGAAAATACGGCTGCGACTTTAGATGTCCGAAATTGGCATCTTTTACATTCCCAACCAAAATTCGGCTCGTGCCCGAAGTCACTAACGAATCGAGCTTAAAAGTGCCCGCGTTAACCAAAAAAGTATCGATTATTTTCACGCTAAGGTCGTTCTCCACAAAATCGCTGCCAACGGGGTAGTTGTTCACCTCGTCCGAACAAGACACCAATAACAACAAAACCAAACCGGCCCATATATTTAAATTCATTTTTCGCTTTTTTGAAAAACAAAAGTATGGTTACACCCCTACCGTTTTAGCGCACAATAGACCAACCCGATATTTTTATAGACCAGCATGCAAAAATTTTGTTAAAACCCTAAAAACAAAACAATTACACGCTTTATCGATTCAAATGGAAGTAACATAGACAAAAACCTCGTGTTGGTCTATTTTGTTATGCGGAAGCCCCGGCTTGCCTTTAGTTTTGTGACACCGTTGAAAAAGAAAATCGAAATAAAACAACAACATGACACTAATGAATGTGATAAAAAAGAACAGCCTTTTACTTTTAATAATACTATCTGTAACCGTGGTGGGATGCAGCAATTCTGATGACGATTCAGATGAATATGGCAATTGGGTGGAAAGCTCATCTTTCGATGGCGATTCCAGAGGAAATGCCGTAAGTTTCACTATTGGAAACAAAGGCTATTTAATTACTGGATACGATGGCGATGATTACATGTCGGACACTTGGGAATACGATTCCGAAGGCGATTATTGGGTTAAAAAAGCCGATTTCCCCGGCACGGCCCGAAGTGGAGCGGTAGGGTTTTCAATAGATGGCAAAGGCTACATTGGCACGGGCTACGATGGCAATGACGAACTCAATGATTTTTGGGAATACAATCCCGAAACCGATGCGTGGACGCAAAAGGCCGATTTTGGCGGCACGGCAAGGTACGGCGCTATTGGGTTTTCCTTAAACGGCTACGGATATATTGGAACGGGCTATGATGGCAGCGAACAAAAAGACTTTTGGAAATACGATGTAGCCAACAACACTTGGGAACAGGTAGTGGGCTTTGGTGGGCAGAAACGCCAAAATGCGTCGGTGTTCATTATCGACAACGTGGCTTACATTGGCACCGGCACCCGAAACGGTAGCTACCAATACGATTTTTATGCTTTTGACGGCACAACATGGACACGCTTAACAGATTTGAACGACGACGACGATGAAACCATCACGTTTAGTAGCAGCATTGGGTTTACCTTAAATGGCAAAGGCTATTTGGCCACTGGGCTGCAAGGAGCATTAACCACTGCATGTTGGGAATACACCCCATATAATGACACTTGGGAAGAAAAACCCAATTTTGAAGGCACGGCCAGACAGGATGCTTCGTCGTTCTCTTTCGACACCAAAGCCTTTGTTTTAATGGGCCGAAGCAGCAATTATTATTTTGATGATATCTGGGAATTTAGGCCCGATGAGTTGGAAAATGAAGATGATTAATTAATGTTTATAGTTTGATTGATTGAGTTAGTCTCTCTAAAAATAGGGTTGCAACAAGGGCGAAAACAAAAAGCAAGAACCTTCAAAAAAGCCTTTGTTCAACCTTATTTTTTTACAAAAACTATAACAGTTGTTGGCATTTATTTAAGAGGCCCCAACTTTACTTTTAAACAAATTTTTTCTCGGTGTTGGGTAATTTTAAAAACATACCTTCAGTTGTTATACACATCCTTATTTGGGTGTTCTTTTTGGTTACAAGCTCTACCCAGATTTATTTAAAAATCGGCTTTGTTCCCAACGACTTCATCGTCCGCTCTACAGTGCTCATCATTGCATTTTATTTAAACTACATTGTTTTTGTGCCCAAACTGTTGCTGTCGAAAAAAATCCCGTTGTATTTTATCGTTCTGCTGGCCTTTAGCTTCCTGTTTATGTTCGCTATGGAAGAAATGCTTCCCAAGCCGCAGTTTGGAGTTCCGCACCATGCTCAAAACTTTAAAGTCCCAATAAACCCCAACATTGAACCGCCCAAAGCCCCTTCTTCATTTTGGTTCAGTTTTAGAGGTTTTTTTCCGTCAGGCGGATTGCTACTTTTAATTTTTGCGCTAAGCACCAGTATCCGTTTGGGCATCGAGTGGTTTAAATCGGAAAAGCAACGGGTGTTGGCCGAATCGCAAAAAGTCACTTCCGAATTATCGTTTTTAAAAGCCCAGCTTAATCCGCATTTTCTATTCAATTCTCTAAACAGCATCTATTCGTTGGCGCACAAACAATCAAAAGATACCACCAACGCCATTGTACTGCTTTCAGATTTAATGCGCTATATGATTTATGAAGCCAATAAAGAACTGGTGCCCCTACAACGGGAAACGGAGTATATTAAAAATTATATTGATTTGCAGCTTTTGCGTTTAAAGGATTCCAGCGATGTAAAAATAAACATCCATGGCGATTTGAATTACCAGATTGAACCGCTGTTGCTCATTTCATTTATTGAAAACGCCTTTAAATACGGCACCGATTTTAAGGGCAAAACCCACATTACCATAAAAATAAGCATTGAAAACGGATTGCTGAATTTGTACGTGTTCAACACCATTTCGCACCAACAGCCCAAAAACGAAAACTCGGGCATTGGGTTGCAGAACATAAAAAACCGATTGGAACTCCTATATCCGAATCAGCACACATTCAATATAAAAAACGAAAAGAAAAGCTACGAAGTTAACCTAACCTTAAAACTTAAAAGCCCATGATTACTTGCATTATTATTGACGACGAACCCTTGGCATTGGAGCTATTGGAAGATTTTATTTCGAAAATATCGTTTTTAAAACTCATGGCATCCTGCTCCAATGGTTTTGAAGCCACTAATTTTCTGCACGACAATCAGGTCGATTTAATTTTCACCGATATTGAAATGCCCAACTTTTCGGGTATCGATATTATAAAATCTTTGGAATACCAGCCGCATTTTATTTTTACTACGGCCTATTCGCACTATGCCGTTGAGGGCTTTAACCTCAATGCCATCGATTATTTGGTAAAGCCCATTCCGTTCCATCGGTTTTTAAAGGCCGCCACCCGTGCGCAAAACCTAATATGCGAAAAAGAAAATCCTGCCACAGTTGAAAAAACCCCGACCACAGAGCCGGGCTTTATTTTTGTGAAATCGGAATACGAAAACATTAAAATAAACACAAACGACATCAAATATATTGAAGGCCTAAAGGATTACATAAAGATTTACACCAGCAACAAAAAACCCATCCTCACCTTAAACAGCCTTAAAAAGTTTGAAGAAAAACTAAGCCACACCCATTTTGTGCGGGTACACAAATCGTTTATTGTTTCGATAAACCACATCCACTCGGTACAGCGCAACCGTATTGTTATTGACGACAAACGCATCCCCATCGGCTTCAGCTATAAAAATGAATTTATAAAAAGGATAGATTGTTAAACATAAAAAAAGACGACCCAAACAGGGTCGCCTTTCATCGCTATCAATCAATCCTAATTGGGTTAAACGGTTTCGCCCAACCAAGCTTTCATCATCCAAACCGTTTTTTCCTGTTCGGTTATAAAATCACTCATCATCGAGTTGGTACCTTCATCGTTGGCATCATCGGCTTCATCCAAAATCTGTCTTTCAATTTTCAACAATTCGGTTAACGAATCCACAATCAATTTTACGGCTTTTTCGTCTTCCGAAATATTCTTTCCAACCGGTACTTGCGCTTTCGCGGAATAATCTTCAAAAGTGTGCAATGGCGTTTCGCCCAAGGTGAGTACACGCTCGGCAATTTCATCAACCTTGGCATTGGCATCGGTGTACAGTTCTTCAAATTTTTCGTGCAAATCAAAAAAACGTTTTCCTTTTATATTCCAATGGATACCCCGTAAATTTTGATAATAAATCTGAAAATTGGCCAATAATACATTTAAATCGTTGGCTAAAATTTTTGTTTTTTGTGAGTCTAATCCAATACTATTAAGTGCCATTTTATTTTGTTTTTTTATTTACCACAAATTTAACTTATAATAAAACCTTAAATCAATAAGTTTTATCGATAGTTTTTATATTTTTATAACCTAAATTTATAAACATGACGATTACCCAATTATACTATGTGTTGGCCGTGGCCGAAAACCAAAATTTCACTAAAGCGGCTGAAAAATGTTTTGTGACCCAACCTACTTTGAGCATGCAAATTCAGAAATTGGAAGACGAGTTGGACATCCAGATTTTTGACCGTAGCAAAAAACCCATCGAACTTACCGAAGTGGGCAAAAAAATTGTTAATCAAGCCCGCAATATTGTTAACGAATCGTACCGCATCCAGGATATTGTAGATCAACAAAAAGGTTTTATTGGTGGCGAGTTCAAACTGGGCGTTATCCCCACGGTTATGCCCACCTTGTTGCCCATGTTCCTAAAAACTTTTATAAAAAAACATCCCAAGGTAAAGCTTAAAATTGAAGAACTGACCACGGAGGAAATCATTGCCCGAATAAAAGACGGCCATTTAGATGCCGCCATTGCCGCCACACCTTTAGAGCAGGAAAGCATTAAGGAGCGTGTGCTGTATTACGAGCCGTTTGTAAGTTACATTCCCCAAGGGCACCGCTTGCACACCAACAAAAAAATTGAAGTGGCCGATTTAGATATTAACGACATGCTGCTGTTGGAAGATGGCCATTGTTTCCGTGATGGTGTGATTAATTTATGTAAAGCGTTTAAAAACCAGAGTGACGACCAATTCCAATTGGAAAGCGGCAGTATTGAAACCCTAATAAAACTCTCCAACGAAGGTTTGGGCATGACGCTGTTACCCTATTTGCACACTTTAGATATTAACGAAAAAGAGCTATCCAACCTGCATTATTTTGCCGAGCCCTCGCCCGCCCGCGAAGTGAGCATTATTTATCACAAAAGTGAATTGAAAATGCAAATTATCGAGGCGTTGCAGGATGTTATTTCAGGTATTATCCGTGGAGCGATTGCCTTTCAGGATGTAAAAATCATTAGCCCGTTGCCCAAATAATTTTTATGGAAACCGTGAGCTATAAGGGTACGATGTTTTTCCTCTTTAGGAGCATCTGTTTTCTCTTCAAAGTATAGGTGGATGGTATCTTGTTCTATACTATGGCTAACAATATCAAAATGTGTGATTAGCAGTTCGGGCAATAATAACTTGAGTAGGTCTAGGGATAAATGCAAGGTCTTGGCTTTTCTG
>CAZZDI010000121.1:0-4260 GCA_964653155.1 uncultured Flavobacteriaceae bacterium
ATACCACACAAAAGCCATGCAGGTAATGTTACAAATGATAAAAAGACATCGAATTGAATGGAGATAAAATAAAATAAACCGAAGCTGATCGCCCAAGCAAAAAGTACTGATTTGTTAAACTTAATTCCAACATGTTCTGCATAGTTTTTAATAATGCCATATTTTTTAGCAAAGAAATGCTCGAATACAATCACAGCTCCAACAGGAGCTAAAATAAACCCGTAGAAAGCAACGAAATCTAATAATTTCATCGCAAATGCAGGGAATAAACCGGCTAAAGTTGCCACCGTACCGGCAATGATAGTTACCCAAAAGGTCGATACCTTAGGAATAATCGCCTGAAAAGCTAAACCAGCTCTGTAAATGGTTGGGTTAGCGGTTGTCCATCCAGCTAAAATTACCGCAATAATTCCGAATACACCAATCGCGTTGTAAGCTAATGGTCCGGGTGCTACCGATGGGGCTTGTCCGGCGTTTAATAAAGCCTGAGCTTCTGGAGATTGTAAGTAAACCGCGTACAATAAACACGCTGCAATCCACGCCATATAGTGACCTACATACATTCCCGCAGCGGTTGTCCATCCTGAGCTTGCTTTTTTCGCAAAACGGAATACCGATAAATCAGACATACCAATGTGCATGGCTGCGTTAGCAAACCAAGACCAGATAACCACATGCCAGAAGGTGTACTTTATCTGTCCAGCCATTGGTTCTTTGCCTTCGCCCCAGATGTCCCAGAATTCAGAAAAACTACCAACACCTAACTGGTTTAAAGCTACAATACCACAAGCTACAAAGGCTAAAACAATAATAGGAGACATATAGTTTGCTGCTTTCGAAACGGTGTCGTAACCACGAGCTGCAATAATTGAAATTACCGCACCAATAGCTAGTACAATAATAATCCAGGTAACGCCGTTAGGCATGGTATCGGTTAATTTTGGCATAGGCATATCGAAAGGAATACCTACCGCCGTTGCCGAAACAGTAATCATAGAACCTGCTAAGAAACAGAATAGAATTCCGTTGGCTAGATTGTACACAGTAACCAGGTTTTTACCACTAATTTTCTCTAATTGAAAATAGAGGGTTAAACGGTTTTTTACCGCTACTTCGGCGGTAAGGAAACGCCAGCTTAATACCGCTAAAAGGTTCCCTAAAAGCAACCCAATAATTAAATCGAAAGCACTAACTCCGGCAGTTAAAAACAAGGGGCCGATTACAAACTCGGTACCTGCGGCATGCTCGCCAGCATACATACCTAAAAAGCTTTTCCAACTTTTTAGATTGGATTTAGGAACGGGAGTGCGTTCAAATTCGCCTCCTGCAATGTCTTCAATAATTTCTTCTTCTACGTGTGATAATGCCATATGTGGTATTTTGTTTAGTGAGTACTGATTTATTTTGCTAATTAGGTTAAAAATTTCTTTCTCAATTCTTCAACTTGTTCATCGTTTATAGGAACCATTTCGCCAAGTGAAGCCCCCATAACAATCGATTTTGCACTAAACTCGGCGACTTCAAGGTAATCGAAAGTTTGTAACAGTTTATCGCCGGTAATAATTACTGAATCATTTTCAATAATTAAAGCTGTGGTGCAATTTTCAACAATTCCGGAGTTGTTGTTGAACTTAAAATGTGTGCCATATTTTACCGATGGAATATCTTGCAGAAAAATCCAACTCTCTGGAATGGTACGCACATTCAAATAAGATTTTGTTATGCCAAAGGCCATCAAATACGGCGATTGGGTCATGATAATGGAATTTACATTGGGGTTGTTTTTGTAAATTTCTTCATGAATCCAAGTGGCCCGACTGGGTATTTTCCCTTTTTCCCGTTTACCATCCTTAATTTGAACAATATCTTCAAGCCCCATATCCCAACGGCTTACATTGGTAGGGGTGATTAAAAAATTGTTGTCTTTCCATCGCATAGAAACCGTACCGTAAGAGCTGATCATCAATCCTTGCTCGCAGGAACGTTTTACGATGTTACAAATTTGTAACCGTTTTTCAACTTCGTCGGGCAAATGCTCGGTACTTTCCATTTCGGGAAGCATGTGTGCGGCTTGTTTTTCAAAGCTATTGATTTCGTCGTCGGTTAAATAATTGGGCTTACCTATTTGCGAACCATAAAGAATGGTTCTTGCGCAAAACTCCAGCATTTCAAAACGTTCGAAAGCATCGGTTAAGTCGCTCCCGCCCAGTACCGTACCGTGGTTTTCCATGATAACGGCTTTGTAACCTTTCTTAAACTCATCGGCAATCACGTCTCCTAATTTATCACTGCCGGGCAATTCGTATTTGGCATATCCAATCGGGCCACAAATATGCTTGGCTTGCGAAATAATATTGGTGTTGGGGATTTGACGGACAATACTGAACGACACCAAGGCAGGAGGGTGGGCATGGATAACCGATTTTATATCCGGCCTGGCTTCGTATATGGCTTTATGGAATGGGAATTCTGAAGATGGTTTATGTTTGCCTACAATGGTGCCATCCTTTTTTACGCAAATAATATCAGAAGCACGGAGTGAGCCCTTATCAATGGCCGATGGGGTTACCCAAATATCGCCATTATCATCAATTATTGAAATATTGCCACCCGATGTGGTGGTCATTCCGCGTTTGTAAATTCTACTAATAATTTTAGTAATCTGGTCTCTGGGATGTTCTAGTTTGAGGTTTTTCGACATTTTATAAATTTTTAAAAGAAAAGCATGTTTACATTCTCGCCAGTATTACTATTGAATTGTTGTTCATTTTATTTTTAAAACAATTGAATTCCAGTTTTTACTTGGTAATAAACGGAACATGTTTTTTTAGGGAATAATTTTTTTTGAGAAATTTTGAATTCAATTTTTTATCTGAAATTGAAATAGCGGCACCCAAGGCCGAACCCAAAGATGAGTCGGTGGTCCGTAATTTCATATTTCTGAAATAGTGAGACAGTAACTTAACGAAAAGATCGTTGTCGCTAAAACCGCCATCAACATAAAGTCGTTTTATTTCTTCACCTCCAACTACGTCACGGATACTTTTTACCTGTAACAGTACAAGTTCGGTCATTAATTGATGGTAGGCATGTTCAAATTTATCGTAGGTAATTTCTGTTTTTTCAGGCATGTTTTCGTCTTTTATGCTCTCCCATTTAAACATGTGCTTAAAGTCGTGCATAATTTCAGAATACAGATTGTAATCAAATTTTACATGGCGATGGTAATCCTCATCCAACCCGTAAAGTTTACTCAATTTGGCCACTTGTATTTTATATTCGTTGCCCAAAAACACACGGGTGGCCTTTACGGGTTTCCCGTTGATTCGCATATAATTGATGGAATCTTCAGCATCGGTATCTTCAACAATGGCGTGTTCTGCAAACGGGTTTAGGGTAATGCTCCAGGTACCGGTTGAAACCAAAACAAACTTTTTCTTTACGCTGCGCACATAAGGCAACAAGGCTGAAGAACTATCGTGGATGCCTACACCAATTTTGATGCGTTTACCGTTGTAGTTCATATTGATGCTGGTTTCGGTAGAAACGATGGGAGGTAAAATTTTATGCAATTCCTCTTTGTAAACCCAACTGTGGTAATCTTTTTTGGTGTAGTCCCAAAGGGCAGTATGGCAGCCAATACTAGTGTATTCGCTTAAAGGAATACCGGTAAAAATATAGCTGAGATACTGCGGAAGATGCAACGCGTATTTTATCTTTTTGAAAATTTCCGGTTTGGTGTGCTTGATCCAGTACAATTGCAAACCAGAATTTAAAAGGCTTAAATCGAAACAGCCGGTAGTTTTAAGAAATTCTTCTTTTGGTCCATATTTTTCGATAAAGGAATCAATGACTTTTTGATCGATTTCTTTGGTGTAATTGTAAAGTGGAGTTAAAACCTCACCATTTTCGTCGAGGTGCACAAAACTGGCACCGTAAGTTGAAAAATTAATGGCCGTTACGTTAAACTCTGAAGCATTGAGAATGTTTTCAAAAACGCCTTTTAGCCAACCTTGCAAAGCACTTAGGTTTTCGGTTGGGTGGCCGTCTTCATCTACAATTTCGTCAAATTTTGAATATTCTTTGTAAACTTCTTTGTAATCTTTATCAAAAAGGAAGAATTTTTTATTGGTTTTTCCTATGTCAAATACCGCAGTTACGTCTATCATTTCATCTATTTAGTTTTGAAACAACTTTTTAGGTGGGTTAGTATTGGTTTTGGGGTTTAACAGGCTATCTGAAAAGTGTTATTCTGAATGA
>CAZZDI010000121.1:4360-8089 GCA_964653155.1 uncultured Flavobacteriaceae bacterium
TCTGAATGACAATAAGAATTACTTTTCAGACAGCCTCTTAAAATAAATTATAATCCTGTGGCAACGGTGTGCTTACCTCTTTCGGTTATTAATTGGTTTCTAACCTCTAAAGAACGGTATGCGTTTATTGGGCTTAAAGCGCCGCCGCTTTTTAAACGGGCTTCGGCCAATAGCGGACGTACATCGGTTCTAAAAGCATCCTGAAGGATTTCTTGGCATTTTACCACATCGTGGTTTAATTGTGCGGCTTTTAGTTCAGCTTGGTCAATCAACAAGGCTTTGGCGTAAGCTTCTTGAATAGCCTCTAAAGACTGAATTAAATCTTCCAAAGGATCTTTTACGTTATGGCTGGCATCAATCATCCAAGCCAAATCGGGGTTGTTCGGGTTGTTCTGCATACCGTAAACCAATTCGTTAAAAATTAGGAATAGGGCATAAGGTTTGATGCTTCCCACGGTTAAATCGTCATCGCCATATTTACTATCGTTAAAGTGGAAACCACCTAATTTCGCCTTCGACATTAAAATGGAAACAATCTGCTCAATATTGCTGTTTGGCAAATGGTGCCCCAAATCTACCAACGAATAAGCTTTATCGCCACAAGCATTGGCCAACATAAACGAGGTGCCCCAATCTTGGATTACTGTGCTGTAAAAATTAGGTTCGTAGGGTTTGTACTCAATCAACATGCTCCAATCGTTCGGTAAGCCTTTGTAGATTTCCTTTAAACTGTTTTCGGTATGTTGAAGCGCCGTTTGGAAATTATTTTGCCCCGGGAAACAAGAGCCGTCGGCCAACCAAACGGTCAAACTTTTTGAACCCAATTTATCGCCGATGTTGATCACGTCCAAATTATGCTGAATAGCCTGTTGTCTTGCCGCTTCGCTAGTGTTACTTAACGAACCGTACTTATAGGTTTCCTTGGCATCCTTTTGGTCTTGGAAGGTGTTGGAGTTTACGGCATCGAACTTAATGTTCAATCCGTTGGCAATGTCTTTAATGGCAGCATAATCCTGTGGGATGTCCCAAGGAATATGAAGCGAAACCGCGCCTGCCGTTTGGGTAAGGGCATGTAAAATACCAACGTCCTGTATTTTTTGTTCTAAGCTTGAAGGTTCTCCGTAGAATGAAAAACGTCCAAATCTAGTGCCTCCAGCGCCTAAGGCCCAACTAGGGATAGCCACTTGGAAGTCTTTAAGTTTATTTATGATACCTGGCACCTCAACTCCCTTTTTGGTTAAGCTGTTCGATAAAAAATCAAATTGCTCTTGGTGCGATTGTAAACCTTTTTTATTGGTATCTTGAATATGGTTTTGCTCTATTTTCATTTGGTTAAAAGTTTTACAACAACTAAGTTGTTTGAAATTTGTTTACTGGGCGGCCTAAATTTAAGGAAGCCTAAATATATGCGCTTGTTGTTTTAAAAAAAAACTCCCATATATAATTTAATATGCTATGGAAGTTTTTTGAACTAAAACTAACTCTAATAATTATCTTACGAAAGCATTTGCCATTCCGCCGTCCACATTAATAATGTTTCCGGTGCTTTTATCTAAAATCCCAACTAATGAAAATACGCCGTTGGCAATATCTTCTGGGTAAATAATCTCGTTCAATAAGTTTCTTTTGGCGTAGTGAGCAGGAAGTTCTTCTACAGTAATACCGTAAGCTTTGGCACGACCTTCGGCCCAAGCACCTTCCCAAATTTTACTGCCTACAATAACACCATCTGGGTTTACTACGTTTACACGGATTTTATCTTTAGCCAATTCGGCAGCCAATAAGCGCGACATGTGCTGTTGTGCCGCTTTAGCAGTGCCGTAACCTACGTTGTTTGGTCCTGAAACCAATCCGTTTTTACTGGCGATACTGATGAAGTTTCCGCCAAGGTTTTGCTTGCGCATGACTTCAACACCGGCTTTAGCCAATTCAAACTGACCTTTTACCAAAACGTCTTGTAACAAATCCCAATCTTTTTGGGTGGTTTCTTCAATAGGTTTAGAAATGGCCAATCCTGCACTGTGTACAATAATATCAACCCCACCAAACTCAATACATGCTTTTTTATAAGCATTAACGATAGAGTCGTAATTGGTAACATCGCAAACCGCATAAGTTGAAACATCGCGCTTGTAAGTAGCGTGGGCTTCTTTTAGGCTGTCTTCGTTAATATCAGTCAATACAACGTTAGCACCTTCGGCAGCCAATTTATCGGCAATTGCTTTACCAATACCTCCGCCAGCACCGGTAACCAATGCAATTTTACGAGATAAGGGTTGCTCTTTTGGCATACGCTGCAATTTTGCTTCCTCCAATAACCAGTATTCAATATCGAAAGCTTCCTGCCTTGGTAAAGAGGTGTATTCTGTAATTGCTTCGGCACCACGCATGACGTTAATGGCGTTGATGTAAAACTCACTCGCCACACGTGTAGTTTGCTTGTTTTTTGCAAAACTGAACATACCTACACCTGGATAAATAATAATTACCGGGTTAGGGTCGCGCATGGCTGGGCTGTTGTCTCTTTTGCAAGTATTGTAGTAATCGGCGTACTCTTGTCTGTACTGCTCGAATGCAGGCTCTAATTTTTTAAGAACGGCATCGGTATCCGATACATCTTCATTGGCATCTAGAGTTAATACCAATGGCTGGATTTTTGTTCTCAAGAAGTGGTCCGGACAAGAAGTCCCCATTGGGGCCAATCTTTCCAAATCGTTACTGTTGATGTATTCCATCACCACATCGGTATCAGAAAAATGACCGATCATTTGGTTTTCAGAAGAACACAATCCTCTTAAAAGTGGCATTAATTGGGCTGCTTTTTCCAAACGCTCTTCTTTTGGAAGGCTTTGTACTTTTTGCCCACCAAAAACAGCTCCTTGTTCCTTGATTTTATTGTCGATATATTCAGAAGCTTTTTCAATCACTTCCAAACTGTTCATGTAGCACTCGTAAGACGTATCTCCCCAAGTGAATAATCCGTGGCTACCTAAAACAATACCTCTAATCCCCGGGTTGTCGTTTAGGCATTTCTCCAATTGAAGGCCCAAATCGAAACCAGGACGTTGCCAAGGCACCCATCCCATAGTGTCGCCCCAAATTTCTTTGGTTACCTTTTCGCTGTCTTTTGCGGCAGCAACGGCAATAAGGGCATCGGGGTGCAAGTGGTCAATATGTTTGAACGGTAACAAACCATGCAAAGGCGTGTCGATAGAAGGCGCTTTACTGTCCAGATCGTAAATACAGTGGTTAAATAGGCCAACCATACGGTCTTCATCTTCCAATCCGCCGTAAACATTTTTTAAATCACGTAATCTGTTGGTGTAAAGCCCTGCAATTCCAGAACGGGTTAAGGTACCAATGTCTCCACCAGAACCTTTTACCCACATGACTTCAACCTCTTCATTGGTTAAAGGGTCTTTTTCAATGGTTTTGCAGCTTGTGTTTCCACCACCATAATTCGTAATTCTTAAATCTGCTCCTAATATGTTAGAACGGTATAGGAATAAAGCGACTTGGTCGTCTCCTAAGCTTTCGGCTTTTTTGTTATCCCATAGATAATCTACGTATTTGAAGTTTTTTGTTACTGTGCTCATGTTATTTTTAAAAAGTTATTATACAAAAATATGCTAAGGACAGAATGATTCTATCCTGTACTGTACTGCAATTTTCTTATTCACATGTATTTTTTTTGAAAAATGCTTGTGCTGAAGGAACAAATGTAAAAAA
>CAZZDI010000122.1:0-2043 GCA_964653155.1 uncultured Flavobacteriaceae bacterium
AACACATCGCCTTCTTGTTTTTTTCTAATTTTTAAAGGGTATTTTAATCTATCCTTATCAACAAAAATGGTTTTTGCAGACTTTCCGAAAAGGGCATCGGCCTCATCAAAAAACAACATGCCCGCTGGTGTTTTTACTTTTTTTTCGACTTCGGAAATGGAAATTTCATTTTCATCAGCGACTTCAATTTTGCTCAACAGCAAATGTTCCCGGTCTTTTATCAATCTGTAATTATTGGACAGGATTTGCTTTCCGGGCTGGGCATCCAAAAGGTGCTCAATATCGTTCCATTCTGTAAAGCCGTATTTTTTAAAGGTTTCAAAAAGGTAGGCTTTGGGCTGTTTTACTTTTTTAAATTCTGAAATGTTATAATGTATTTCGTTTTCGTTTACTTTTTTTGCTGTTTTTTCCAAAAAAGCATCCATCGTATGGTTAACAATTACCGAAGTATCCTGCAAATTACTTAAAGTGGTTTGAAAACTTTGCAACAAACTAGGGTTGATGTCTTTTAAAACAGGAACCACCTCGTGCCGCAATTTATTCCGGAGGTATTTTACCGATTTGTTGCTGCTATCGTCCCGCCATTTTATACGGTTTTCTTGGGCAAAATTTTCAATATCGGTACTTGAAAACGGTAATATTGGACGCACAAACTTTCCGTTTACCTGTGGTATTCCCGTTAACCCCTCCAAACCGGTGCCGCGGATAAAATTGATCAAAAAAGTTTCCAGATTATCATCGGCATGGTGAGCCGTTAAAATATAATCGAACTTTAATTGATTGGCCAACTCTTCAAACCATTGGTAACGCAGTTCCCTGCACGCCATTTGGATGGAGCACTTGTTGGTTTTTGCATATTTTTCAGTATCAAAACGCTGCACGAACACTTCCAAATCCAAATCTTCGGCCAGTTCTTCCACAAAATCTTCATCGGCATCACTTTCTTCTCCTCGTAAGTTAAAATTGCAATGCGCCAATGCCATGTTAAGCTTCAATTTATGGCACAAATGGGTCAGTACCACACTATCAATTCCGCCAGAAATGGCAATAAGCAACTTTGCCTTTTGCAAAACAGGCAAATGGGCCTCGATATGGGTTTTCAGTTGATTTAACATGTTTCCAAAGATACAACTTTGAACATTTAAAAGATAGCGCGAAACCTGTTTCAACTAACAAATATCATTTTTTGAATCTATTAATTTTGTAACTTTAAAAGCTATCAACTTTTAAAACTAAAGTTATGAGCCCAATACAAGAACAAAACAGCAAAGCCACCCAAACGGCCTTCAACAAAAAAGTTGTTTCCATCACCCAACATTTGCAAGCTTATGTAAAACATAGGCTTTACATTGCTGAATCGACCGGGATTATTCCGAAAAACATGTACGCTTCCAACGATTTTATTGACGAAGCCATTGCCAAATATTACGAAAACGGTTATAATGTTGATGCCGAAACCAATGAAATAAAACTGAAACTTTTTAAAATTGTGGATAATGAATTGGACCAACTTTTTACCAAGGAAGCCTTTCACAAAAATACGATGAGCACCCACGATATCCTGACGGACGAACTGAACGCTTTGGAAGAAAACTATACCGTTGATGAAGATTTCGATTTTATAATGAACGACGAACTCAACGACATATCGTACAAACAGGAAAACAAGCAAAAGCACTTATTTTTATACGACGACAATAACGCTTCGGTAATTGATGCCTTTGAAATAAAAGACCTAAAATCGAACCACAACCAAAAGCTTTTGGGCAAATTTTACACCTGGCTGCCCCTTGGTGTGTCTAGTATTGTGGATCTTTCCGTCTTCGGAAGGTTGACGAATGAGGACATTGCCAAAATAAAAAATATTGAAACCAAACGGGTGGAACGTGTTTTAGGGATTTCGGTAAAATCGTTTAAGAATTATTTGGATTAACCTTTGTTCTTTTAAGCCTAATTTTAGTTTAACCGTCTGTTCGAGTGATTTTGAGGAACGAAAAATAGTATCGAGAACTTTTGGGATGTTTAAAATTCTAATTCTCGATA
>CAZZDI010000122.1:2143-8085 GCA_964653155.1 uncultured Flavobacteriaceae bacterium
TACAAATTTTTCTCATTACAATCGAAAAATTCACTCGAATTGACGAATTTCAATAGAATGCCCAACGGCTTAAATTAATCTTCCAAAACAGTGCGCATCGCTTTGGCTTTTACCAAGCATTCTTCGTACTCTTTTAACGGATCGCTTTTGGCTGTAATGGCACCGCCCACAGAATACGACACATACTTTTGGGTTTGGTTGTACAAAATACTGCGGATCACCACATTGAAATCGAAATCGCCTTCGGGAGAAAAATAGCCCACCGCCCCAGAATACACACCGCGCTTGGTTGCTTCTTGGGTTTCGGCAATGTTCATGGCCGAAATTTTCGGTGCGCCCGTCATACTGCCCATCGGGAAAGTGCTTTTAATAATATCAACCGGATTTGTGTTTTCTTCCACTTTTGAAACTACCGTCGATATCATTTGGTGCACCTGCTCGAAAGTATAAACTTGGCACAGTTCCTCGACTTTAACACTACCCTTTTTTGCGGTTTTTGACAGGTCGTTGCGCACCAAATCGACAATCATAATATTTTCGCTGCGTTCCTTTTTATCTTTAGATAGGTTTTCTTTTAAGTTTTGGTCTTCATTTTTATTATCCGAACGTTTGGCCGTGCCTTTTATGGGTTGCGAAATTACCCGATTTCTTTCTTTTTTTAAGTAACGCTCTGGCGAGGCACACAGCACGTATTTATCGTTCAACTTTAAAAAAGCGGCAAATGGTGGTTTTGAAATATCGTTGAGTTTTTGATAGGTTTCAAACGGATTGATCTGCGTGTTTTCGGCATAAAATTCTTGACAAAAATTGGTTTCGTAAATATCGCCACGGTAAATGTGCTCTAAAATAGCATTCACTTTTTCAAAATAATCGTCCTTGTGAATTCGTAATTTTATTTTAATGGGGTTGGCCACTTTTCCTCGGGCTTGTCCGCTTTGCGCTATAGCCAATAAATCGTCCTGAAATTCATCATCAACAAAACTTAAATACTGCATTTCCACAGTATCGCCCTTGAATAGAAAAAGCTTTTTCGGCTGAAAGAAAAAGAGATCTGGAAAGCCCAAACCATCACTATTTTTAGACGTTAACTGCTCAACATCATTTTTTAAGTCGTAGGACAGATAACCGAAAATCCAATCGTTTATATACCCTTGAAATTCTTTTAATTTATCGAAAGCATTGTGGTAATCGGTTGTTATGCTCGTAAAGGCATCAACCGCCAAAACGGCATCGTAGCTGGAATATTTTTGCTGATAGTGATTGGAATCCAACCAAACCACATCGTCAAATTGTTGGCTCCAAATCAAAGCTTTTTCTTTAAAGCGCTCGACATTTTCGGGTTTATGGAAATGTTTTTTTCTCAACAGCAGAATTTATGGTGTAAAGTTAGCAAGAATACCTAAAAAATTGCAAGTTTTGTATTTTTAAGATATAATCGCAATTCTATGTTTTCAATAAAAAACGACCTACTCAGCATTTCGGTAAAAAAAACGGGCGCCGAACTTTGTAAAATTACTTCGGAAAAACATGCCACCGAATTTATGTGGAATGCCAACCCGGATGTTTGGAGTGGTTTTGCCCCTAATTTATTCCCCATAATCGGAGCGTTAAAAAACAACTCTTATTTTTTCAACAACAAAAAATACAGCTTGCCAAAACACGGTTTTTTGCGCAATAACAGCAACTTTACAATACACAAAGTTACCGAAAACAACCTAAGCTTTAAACTGTCTTACGACGAAGAATTACTTAAAATTTACCCATTTAAGTTTGAATTTTATATTTCGTACACATTGAACGGCTCGACTATTGAAGTGAGCCACACCGTAAAAAACCTTGACGACAAAACCATGTATTTTTCGCTTGGTGGGCATCCCGCTTTTAAATGCCCCGTTTTTAACGATGAAGATTACAGCGATTATTTTCTGGAATTTGAACACTCCGAAGCCTCCAAAAGGCACCTTATTAATCTGGACAGCGGCTTGGCCAATGGAAAAACAAGACCTGTTTTTAACCAAAGCAATATTCTTCCGTTAAACCACGATATGTTTCATGAAGACGCCTTTATTTTTAAAGATTTAAAATCGAAAACAGTATTTTTAAAAAGCAAAAAACACGGTACCATTTTATCGTTCTCTTATGATGATTTTCCATATTTGGGCATTTGGGCCAAGCCTACCGGTAATTATGTTTGCATTGAACCTTGGCTGGGTATTGCTGATAACGAAAATACCGATCAAGATTTCACCACCAAAGAAGGCATCTTAAGTTTAACCCCCAAAGACCACTTTTCGGCAAGCTATACTATCGAAATTCACAACAGCCATTTAGTGTAAACCCGTTTTTAAGTGTAACTTTGCCAACAAATTACAATAACGTGACTTTTAACGACCTCAATTTAAACACCCCGCTTTATAACGCTCTGGACGATTTGGGCTTCAATACGCCAACGCCCGTTCAGTCGGAAGCATTCAACGTTGTGGCTTCGGGTAAAGATGTGGTGGGCATCGCGCAAACTGGTACGGGAAAAACC
Organism: uncultured Flavobacteriaceae bacterium; assembly: GCA_964653155.1. Lineage (GTDB taxonomy): Bacteria > Bacteroidota > Bacteroidia > Flavobacteriales > Flavobacteriaceae > Flavisericum. The sequence continues at coordinate 4,677 of CAZZDI010000122.1, forward strand.
TTGGCCTATATGTTGCCCATTTTAAGAAACCTGAAGTTTTCAAAACAAGACAACCCAAGAGTTTTGGTTTTGGTTCCTACGCGCGAATTGGTGGTTCAAGTGGTTGAGGAAATTGAAAAACTATCCAAATACATTAACAATCGGGTGTTGGGCGTTTACGGCGGCACCAATATCAATACCCAAAAACAAGCTGTTGCCCAGGGGCTGGATATTATCGTGGCCACTCCGGGGCGGTTGTACGATTTGGCCGTGAGCCGAGCCCTACAGCTCAAATCCATACAAAAATTGGTGATTGACGAAGTGGATGTGATGCTCGATTTAGGATTCCGCCATCAACTTATCAATATTTTTGATATCCTTCCGGAAAGAAGGCAAAATATTATGTTTTCGGCCACTATGACACAAGATGTGGATTTGTTGATCAATGATTTTTTTATAAGTCCGGAACGCATTTCCATTGCCGTATCGGGAACACCTTTAGAAAACATTGAGCAGCAACGCTACGCTGTACCAAATTTTTACACCAAAGTGAACCTTTTGGTGCATTTATTGAACGATGCCGAAACCTTTAACCGAGTGATTGTTTTTGTAGCATACAAACGTATGGCCGACCGCTTGTTTGAAAAACTGGACGAACACTTTAAGGAAGAGCTTTGCGTGATCCATTCCAATAAAACACAGAATTATCGTCTGCGCAGCATCGAACAATTTAAAGATGGAATAAACCGCATTTTGGTAGCCACCGATGTGATGGCACGCGGATTGGACATTGACAACGTAAGCCATGTGATTAATTTTGATACGCCCGAATACCCCGAAAATTACATGCACCGCATTGGTAGAACGGGGCGTGCCGAGCGCAAAGGCACATCGATAACCTTTTCAACCGAAAAAGAACAGGAGCACATTGAAAATATTGAAGCGTTGATGGATATGCAAATCCCTGTTTTGGACATGCCCGAAACAGTAGAAATTTCAACCGAGCTTATTCCCGAAGAACGTCCCGAAATAAAAGAGCGCAACAACCCCACCAAACGCAGTGAAGAGGACGCACCGGGGCCTGCTTTCCACGAAAAAAAGGCCAAAAACCAAAAGGTTAATTTAGGCGGTTCGTACCGCAGGGAAATTTCCAAGAAATACAAAAAGCCTAAAACACGTGGCGATAAAAATTTCAATAAACGGAACAAGAAGAAATAATTTTTTGGAAAGTGTACAGCTAAAAACTATTCACTTTCCAATTGCTTTTTGTAGGCTTCAATATTGGCCTTAACCTTTTTCTCTAATTCGGGTTCTTTTATATCGGTATAAGCACTTAAGGTATCGTACAAAATTTTTGCTACCAAATACCGGGCCGTGGGCTTATCATCAGACGGGATGGTGTACCAAGGCGCATGAAATTTTGATGTTTTATTTATGGTATCCTCATAGCAATGCTGATATTCATCCCAAAGTTCGCGCTCATCAAGGTCGCCTGGCGAGAATTTCCAATTTTTTTCGGGCTTGTTCAATCGGCGCAACAATCTGTTTTTTTGTTCTTCCTTAGATATGTTTAAAAAGAATTTAAAGATAATAGTACCGTTATCTGCCAAGTGTTTTTCAAAATCGTTGATTTGCTCGAAACGCTTTTCCCAAAATGCTTCATCAATATCTTTAACCGCGTTTATATTGGGCAATTTTTCACCCAAAATATATTCGGGGTGTACCCGCGTTACCAAAACATTTTCGTAATGGGTACGATTAAAAACGCCAAATTTACCGCGCTCGGGCAAGGCGATGTAATGGCGCCATAAATAATCGTGCCCCAATTCTTTATCTGTAGGCACCTTAAAACTGTGCACCATAACGCCACGTGCATTAAAATCTTTAAACACCTCACGGATTAAACTATCTTTCCCAGCTGTATCCATGCCTTGCAAACATACCAAGACCGCATATTTATCGTGGGCGTACATGGTATTTTGCCAATCGCCCAACTTTTTCCGTATTGATTTTAGCTTCTTTTTGGCATCTTGTATTTCAACTTTGGTTTCGAGGTTCTTCAATTTTATAGGTGAAGTTACTTTGTATTTATCCATGTGCAAACAATTTTTAAGATGCTTAAATATAAAAAATGTATTGGATTATGGGGCGCGAAAGTCCAAATTCGTTTCTTGGGTTGCTTCAATATTCTAATTTCGATAAACGGCACAACGGTTTATGCTTATTTTCATACTTTCGCCCAACCTATTTATGTAACCAACCCAAAACCATGAAACATTTTTATTTGCTATCCTTCCTATTTTCGTTTGTTTTTCTGAATGCCCAAACCCATTGTGACGAAGCCAGCGGCTATTTGGTAAACGCCTATTCGCATGTTAAGGATTCTTATGAAGCCAATAACATAAGCCATTTAAAATACTATGCCAACCGCTCGTTGGAATCGTTTAAACTGTCTAAAAAAAATCTTACCGAATGTGGCTGCACAACAGCACTTGCTCTAACAAAAAAAGGTATTGACCACCTCGCCATGGTTGAAACGGCTGAAACTTATGAAGACGGACGTTTTTTTGTGAAACGTGCCCGCGAAATTGCCAAAGAAAGCATTGTTGAACTGGATAAGTTCACAGCCCAATCCAGCAAAAATAAAGAACTGACCGCTTTGGAACTTGAACAAAAACAGCTTGAAGAACAGCAATTGGCATTGAAAAAAAAGGAAGAAGCATTAAAACAGAAATTGGCCGAGCAGAAACTAAAATCGGAAGCTCTTGAAAAAGAAAAAACAATCAGTAATTACAAGCAGATAATTGTTTCAAACCTTGAAACCTTCAACCAAACTTTAAAAAGCTGCAACTGTAACCACGAATTATTGAGTTACAAAAACAACGACAAAAATACCGGGCAAAAAACAGTTGGCGAAATAAAAACACTCTACCTCAACGATTTAAAGGAATTAACAAAAAACTACCTAAGCCGTTTGGACTCTTGCAAAGCAAATTAAATTCAAAAAAGATAAAATATAATGTTGTGAAGAAACAGAATCTAAATTAAGGTTCTGTTTTTTTATTGACACTAAACACCAATAATAAAATATTAACGACTATAAGTATGCTGAGTATTAGTAATATTTTCATCTTTAGTTCGGTTTAGTATTTAGTAGATGCTAACTTTTTGAAAAGGTTGCGTAGGAAATGAAAATATTTTTCATACCATAAAACCAAACGCTCATTCCCCCAGAAAAGTGTTAGTTCCCCAAAGATTTTAGCCTATTCGAAAATTTAGATTCAAAAAAAATAAACTATTTAAAGAAAAACTTAATAGCAGAAATAAAAAGAATAAAGGCAATAAAGGCGATAAGAATCCACACGCTACCGGCATAAAACTTTTTGTGGAGTTTTAAATCCTTGCGATACGTGTAGGCTATGATGATGGC